>CAKUMG010000148.1 GCA_934667465.1 uncultured Actinoplanes sp.
GCGCCAGGACGTCGCGATCTGGGGAGCCGTCGCCCGCAAGCCCTGACCCCGCGCCCACGAAGCCGCGCCCGCAAGCTCTGCGTCCCCACACAACGGCCGCATCCCCGGGAGGGGGTGCGGCCATTTCGAGTTCCGGAACCAAGCGGCACGATCGGCCACCGCCCGTCGCCACCTGCGCAGACGCGAGAAAGCGCTTCCCCGACCCAAAACCGCCCCTCACCATGGAATTGACACTCATCAAACTCCGGTTCAGAGTGGCAAACCAAAGAGCGCTTTCTCCCGCTCCGTAGTCGCCCGGTAACCCGTACGACACATCCCCGCAAGGAGGAGCCCCACCGTGCACAAAAGACGGATAGCCACCCTCGGCCTCGCACTGACCGGCCTGCTCGGCGCGTTCGTGACGACCGGCGGCACCGCCGCGGCGGCCGAGATCGTGGTGTCGCAGGGCAGGCCCACCACCGCGTCGTCGGTCGAGGGGGCGGCCACCCCGGCCGCCGCCGCGACCGACGGCGACAACGGCACCCGCTGGTCGAGCGCGTTCACGAGCCCCGCCGAGTGGCTGAAGGTGGACCTCGGCGGCGCCACCGCGGTCACCCGGATCGCCCTGAACTGGGAGGCCGCGTACGCCACGGCCTTCACCGTGCAGTTCTCCCCGGACGACCGGACCTGGACCAATGCGACCGGCACGCTGAGCGGCACCCCTGGCGCGCAGAGCGTTCCGGTCAGCGGCACCGCGCGCTACGTACGGCTCAATCTGACCCAGAAGGCCCTCAGCCCGTACGGATACTCGCTCTGGGAGTTCCAGGTCTTCGCCGGCGGCGGCGGTCCCGCGACGCCGGTGCTGCTCTCCTACAACAAGCCCGGTGCCGCCTCGAGCGAGCAGAACGACGTCAACTGCAACCCGTGCACCGCCGCGAAGGCGTTCGACCGCGACCCCGCGACCCGCTGGGCGACCAGCTCCACGACGGGCTGGGTGGACCCCGGCTGGATCTCCGTCGACCTGGGCGCCCCGGCGCAGATCAGCCGCGTGGAGTTGCAGTGGGATCCCGCGTACGCGACCGCGTACCGGATCCAGGTCTCGCCCGACGGCACCACCTGGACCGACATTTACGCCACCACGACGGGACGCGGCTTCAAGGAGGTGCTGGCCGTCTCCGGCACCGGACGCTATGTGCGGATGTACGGGACTGCGCGCTCGGGGCCGTACGGATACTCGCTCTACGACTTCGACGTCTACGGCACCGGCGGCAGCCCGGCACCGCCGCCGGCCCAGCCCGCCGACCCCGTCTTCCCCGCGACCCGGCTGGTCTGGAGCGACGAGTTCAACGGCACCGCAGGATCAAGACCGGACACCAGCAAGTGGTACGCCGATGCGGGCGTGCCGCAGAACGGTGAGGTCCAGTACTACACGGGGAACTTCGACAACACGCGCATGGACGGCTCCGGCAACCTCGTCATCGAGGCGCGGCGCGAGGCGTCGAACGGGCGGGACTACACGTCGGGGCGGATCAACACCGGCAACAACAACGGCTTCACCTTCCAGTACGGGCGGGTCGAGGCGCGCGTGAAGGTCCCCAAGGGCAACGGGTTGTGGCCGGCCTTCTGGATGATGGGCGAGGACTTCGTGAAGTCCGGCCGCCCGTGGCCCTACAACGGCGAGATCGACATCATGGAGGTCCTCGGCCGCAACACCACCGAGGGCTACTCGACCCTGCACGCCCCGCAGTACAACGGCGGTGGCGGCTACGGCCGCAAGTACACGGCCCCCGGCGGCGTGGACCTGTCGCAGGACTTCCACGTCTGGGCGGCCGAGTGGGACAGCAAGGGGATCCGCTTCTTCCTCGACGGCGTGCAGGTCTTCGACGCGAGCAAGGCGACGGTCGAGGCGACCCGCGGGCCGTGGATCTTCGACCACAAGTTCTACATCATCCTCAACCTCGCGGTCGGCGGCGACTTCCCCGGCCCCATCGATGCCACCACACCGTTCCCCTCGCGGATGCTCGTCGACTACGTCCGCGTCTACCAGTAGCCGGGCATCCGCACCGGCCGGGGCAGGGCCCCCCATCCCTGCCCCGGCCCCGGCCGATCAGATCCCCGTACGTGTCAGGCCCGCCCGGTCCAGCCCGACCCGGGTCAGCCCGTCGCGCAGGGCCCGCGCCCGTCGCAGCCACGGCATCGTCGTCATCGCCCAGATCAGCAGCGCCCCCACCCCGAGCAGCAGCGTCGCCACGGCCGCGGCCCGCCCGATCGACGGCGCCGTCACCAGCATCGGGAGGAGTTGCACGGCGACGGAGCCGCCCAGGGCGCGGGCCGATGCGCTGTAGGCCAGCGCCGTCGTCACCCCGTCGGGCGGCGCCTGCGAGGCGACGAGCGCGTCCATGTCGCCTTCCAGGGCGGTCTGGCTCACGCCCGCGAGCAGCTGGGCGCCGACGACGAAGGCCGCGTGGTGGGGGGCGAACAGCCACAGGATCAGCATGCCGAGGCCCCACAGGGTCCAGCGGAGGGTGGCGGGCAGGCGCATCCGGTCGAGGGCCGCGACCGCGAGGCCGGCCAGCAGGCAGCCGGCGCTGAACGCGATCGCGGTCGCCGCGACGAGGTGGCGGCCGTGCAGCTCGGCGGTGAGCGGCACGGCGAGCAGCGTGGGTCCGGAGGCGAGCAGCATGATTCCGCCGCCCGCGAGCAGCAGCCCGGGCGCAACAGCCACGCGACGACGCCGTTCGTAGAACGACCGGCCGAAGAAGGCCCGGTCGAACGCCCGGTCCGCGACCGCGGCCGGCCGGATGGCCCCGAGCCCGAGGCTGCGCCCGGGAAGCAGGGGTGTCACCCGCGCGCGGCGCGCGATGACGATCGTCGGCAGCAGCGAACCCCCGTACACGGCAATGATCGTGACGAGGACCCACCCCTGCGGCGTGACCGGCAGCAGCGCCGCGACGCCCGTCCCGCCGGCCTCGACCGCGGCGATCGCGAGCGCGTAGCGGGTCATCGTGCGCGGCCTCGCGTCGACGGCGGCGACCTCGGCGCGCATGGCGGCGAAGCCGGTCCAGGCGGCGACGTTCATGGCGAGGATCATGATCGCAATCGGCCACGGCGGCAGCCCGGCGAGCAACCCCACGAGGGCGCCGACGCGCAGCAGCAGCTCGGTTCCGGCGGCGCCGCGCAGCAGGCGCGGGCCGGCGACGCGGCGGGAGAGCCAGCCGGTCACCGGCGCGGAGAGCACGACACCGAGCAGCATCGCCGCGTTGTAGAGCGCGGCCTCGCCCAGGCCGCCGCGGGAGACCGCGAGCAGGACGATCACCGTCCAGCCCAGCGCCATCCCGAACGAGTCGGCGACCCCCGCGACCAGCAGCTCCCGCAACCGCCCGGCGCGCCGCACCCCCACCGCACCGACGTACCGGCGGCTACCGGCCACCGGGCAGACTGACCAGAGACAGCGGAGGGGAGTCCACCGCGGCCCGCACCCCCGAGCCGACGAACAGCGGCGTCGGCGGCGGAAAACCGTTGAAGGACGAGGCATAACTGAGCGTGTACGCCCCCGCGGATCCGAGATACAGCACGTCACCCACGTCGATCGTGGCCGGCAGCAGCAGCCCGTGGAACATCGTGTCGGCGCTGTCGCAGCTGGGTCCGGTGACGGTGAACGGCAGCGTCGGCACCGCGCCGTGGCCGGGCGCGGTCGACCACACCGGGTAGTCCCAGCCGGTCGGGAGCTGGACCGTCTCCATCAGCCCGTGGTAGGCGCCCACGTCGGCGAAGAGCCAGTTCGTGCCGCCCCGGACCTCGCGGCCGATGATGCCGGCGGCCATGACCCCGGCCTCGGCGACCAGGTGCCGGCCGGGCTCGGCCGCGATCAGCGGCGGCCGGTAGGGCAGCAGCTCGTCCACGGCGTCCGCGACGACCCGCCCGATCTCCTCGATGGACGGTGTCGCGGCGGTGTAGCGCGCGGGGAACCCGCCGCCCAGGTCGAGCATGTCGAGGCGGATCCGCTCCTCGAGCAGGTCCGCCATGATCCGGCCGGACATGCTGATCGCGGCGCGCCAGGCGCCCGGGTCGGCGCACTGCGAGCCGACGTGGAACGTGATGCCGTACGGCCGCAGCCCGAGCCGCCGCGCCAGGACGAGCAGGTCGCGGGCCTCCGCCGGCTCGGCGCCGAACTTGCGGGACAGCGGGAACGAGCTGGAGGTGTCGTCGACGTGCAGCCGCAGATAGACCGCGCTCCCGGGTGCGTACTCGGCGAGTTTGCGCAGTTCGTTGGGGGAGTCGAAGCTGAACCGCCACAGGCCCGCGGCGTACGCGGCGGCGATGTGCGCGGGCGGCTTGACCGGGTTGCTGTAGAGCACGTCCGCCGGGTCGACGCCGAGGCGCTCGAGCGCCCGCAGCTCGCCGATCGAGGCGACCTCGAAGCCGCTGCCCCCGTCGCGCAGCGTGGCCAGGATCTCCGCCGACGGGTTGCACTTCATCGCGTAGAAGACCGCCACCCCCGGCAGCGCGGACCGGAACGAGCCGAGCCGGGACGCGACCGCGTCGAGGTCGGTGACCAGGTAGGGGGTGGGCAGGTCGACGACGGAGAGGAAGTCGGGCGCCAGCGCGGCCGGCCAGTCGGCGAGGGTCACGAGTTCTCCAGCACGGCGGTCGATTCGGTCAGCAGGCGCCCGGCCTCGGCGGCGGGCACCGGGCGGGAGAAGTAGAAGCCCTGCGCGAACGTGCAGCCCATGTCGCGCAGCGCGGCGAGCTGGCCGTACTCCTCGATGCCCTCGGCGACCGTGGACATGCCGAGGCTCTGGCCCAGCTGGACGATGGTGCCGGCGAGCGCGGCGTCGTCGCTCTGCCCGCCGAGCCGCTCCACGAACGAGCGGTCGATCTTGAGCGTGTCGACGGGGAAGCGGCGCAGATAGGCCAGCGACGAGTAGCCCGTACCGAAGTCGTCGATGGCCAGGGTGACGCCGAGCGCCTTGAGCCGGACGAGCTGCGCCAGGTTCTCCTCGGTGTCGGTCATCAGCACGCTCTCGGTCATCTCGAGGCAGAGCATGCCGGCGGGCATCCCGGTCTCGGTGAGCACCTCGCGCACGACGGCGGCGAAGTCGGCGCGGTCGAACTGGCGTACCGAGACGTTGACGGCCATCTTCACCGGCGGGTGCCCGGTCTCGGCCGACCAGGCCATCGCCTGCCGGCACGCCTCGGCGATGACCCAGTGGCCCAGCGGCACGATCAGCCCGGTGGCCTCGGCGATCGGGATGAAGCTCAGCGGCGGGATGAGCCCGCGCTCGGGGTGGCGCCAGCGGACCAGCGCCTCGAAACCGACCACGCTGCTGTCGGTCATGTCGATGGTCGGCTGGTAGTGCAGCTCCAGCTCGTCGCGGTCGAGCGCCCGGCGCAGGTCCGCCTCCAGCTCGAGCCGCTCGACCAGGCCGGTGAGCATCTCCGGGTCGAACGTGGCCCAGCCGCTGCCGCCGGTCGCCTTGGCCCGGTACATGGCCAGGTCGGCGTTGCGCATCAGCTGCTCGGCGTCGTCGGCGTCACTGGTGCCGGCCTCCGTGCCCAGGGCGGAGTACGCCGCGAGGCCGGCGCTGCCGCGTACGTGCAGCTCCCGCTCGTCGATCCGGAACGGCTCGTGCAGGCCGTCGACGATGCGCCGCGCGACCGTCTCGGCGTCGTCGGTGCCGAGCCCGGCGCAGATCAGCACCGCGAACTCGTCGCCGCCGAAGCGGGCGACCACGTCACCGTCGCGGACCGTGCCGGTGAGCCGCGCGGCGACCTGCACCAGCAGCTTGTCGCCGGCCAGGTGGCCCAGGCTGTCGTTGACCTCCTTGAACCCGTCCAGGTCGAGGAAGAGCACTGTCACGTCGTCGTCGGCGGCGCGGTCGGCGAGCGCCTCGGCGACCCGCTCGCGGAACAGCGCCCGGTTGGCGAGCTGGGTGAGCGCGTCATGGTACGCCTCGTGCACGAGCTGCTCCTGCAGCTGCTTGCGCTCGGTGATGTCGCGGGTGTTGAGCACCAGGCCGCCGACGTTGGGGTCGCCGAGCAGGTTGGTCACGGTGATCTCGGCCTGCAGCCGGCGGCCGTCGCGGTGGCGCAGGCTCAGCTCGGCCACCGTGGTCGCGTACGGGCGATCGCCGACCGAGGCCAGCGCCTCGGCGAGCGTGCCGGCAGCCAGGGGCGGGATGATGCTGGTCAGCCGGCGGCCGGTGACCACGGGCGCCGGATAGCCGAAGACCCGCTGGATGCTCTCGCTCTGGTAGAGCACCTCGCTGTCGCGGCCCACCACGGTGACCACGTCCGAGCTGTGCTGCACGAGCGCCTGGAAGCGCTGCTCGCTGGCGAAGAGCTCGGCGGTCCGGTCGGCGACCCGCGCCTCGAGCCCGCGGGTGAGTCCCCGGTTCTCCAGCAGCGTGAGCAGCTGGCGGCCGACGATGAGCAGGATCAGGGCCGAGCGGCTGTACGCGATGAACGCCCCGCTCTGCCCGTTGTTCTGCACGAAGTAGACGACGCTGGTCACGAGCGCGCCCAGCACGGCCACGTACGGGAGCATGACGCCGAACGGCTGTGAGCCCGTCTCCCCGGCCCGCCGGGCGGTGGCGGGCCCGACCGGGCGCAGCGCGGCGAGCAGGATCAGCGAGAAGCCCGCGAACCACCCGATGTCGGTGCTGCCGCCGGGCCGGTAGGCCTCGGTGAGGTTCAGGTACGCGTACCCGATGTCCGAGATCGCGAAGGCGGCCAGGCCGAGCCCGACCAGGACCAGGTGCGCCAGGTTGCGCCCGCCGCGCCGCTGCAGGGCGAGCATGTAGAGCACGATCGTGATGGTGACGATGTCGCTGAGCGGGTAGGCGAGGCTGACCAGCAGCGCGAGCCGGCTGCTGCCCCCGGCGTCGATCAACGGCTCGATGACGAAGACCCAGGCCATCAGCATCAGCGAGGTCGCGACCATCAGGCCGTCCAGCACGCTGCGCGCCCGGCTGGCCCGGGTCTGCGCGGCGACCGGGAGCAGCAGCAGCCCGATCGGAGTCAGCAGCGCCATGCCGAGATAGCCGATGTCGGCCCGCGACGGCAGCGGTACCGAACCGGTCGTCGCGTCGAGCCAGACCGAGCAGGCCTGGCCCAGCGCCCAGGAGAGCACGCCGAGCCCGATCAGGGCCCAGCCCGCGCGGCGGCGGCCGCGGTAGGAGCCGGCGCGGCGCAGGGCGGCGGCCGCGGCACCGAGGGCCGCGAAGCACAGACCCACGTTCGAGACGAGCTTCGCGGTCGCGGGGCCGGTGCTCAGCACCACGCCGAAGCCGGCGACCACGAGGGCCACGGCGGCGCAGAGGACCATCCAGCGGCGCAGGCCGTGCTGTTCGGTGGCTGCCATCGCCCTCGTCCTTCGGAACCTGAAGCGCCGCTCCGGGACCGGGCGGCTCGCATCCGCCGCAATCGGGCGGGCACCGCCGACCTTGAGAGGTTCGACGATCAAGGAACGCCCGGCGCCGGTAGCAATGCGGGTGCACATTGACAGGTGTGACGTTCGGATGACAGCGTTGTCACGCTTCCTTTGCGTCCTTGACCGGAGGTTCATCGATGTTTCGCGCGCTCGTCACGACCGCTGTGCTGGTCGGCGCCACCTTGCACGCCTCACCCGCGGCCGCGGCACCACCGGTGTCCGAGGCCGCCGTCGACCTCGTCCGCCCCTTCGTCGGCACCCAGAACTTCGGCAACACGTTCCCCGGCGCGAGCGCGCCGTTCGGCATGGTCCAGGTCAGCCCCGACACCGGCGGCCAGGGCGGCTACGACTACCAGCAGAACAGCATCTACGGCTTCAGTCAGACCCACCTCTCCGGTGTCGGCTGCAGCGTGGCGGGCGAGCTGCCGATCCTGCCCACCACGGGCGCGGTCGACAGCACCGACCCCAACGTCTACCGCTCGCCGTACTCGCACGCCGACGAGGAGGCCTCGCCCGGCTACTACCGGGTGGGCCTGTCGAAGTACGACACGCAGGCGGAGCTGACCGCTACCCCGCGCACCGGCTGGCAGCGCTACACCTTCCCGGCCACGGACGCCGCGAACGTCCTGTTCAACACGGGTAAGGCCAACCAGTCCGTCTTCGACTCCGAGATCCACGTCGTCGGCGACCGCACCATCGAGGGCCGCATCCGCGCGGGCAACTTCTGCGCCGGCAAGGACGACCACACCGTCTACTTCACCGCCAGCTTCGACCGCCCGTTCAGCGCGTACGGCACCTGGCGCGGCAACCAGATCTCCCGCAACACGCGCGACGCGGCGGGCAGCGGCGGCAACGGCGCCTACGTCACGTTCGACGCGACCCAGGACCGGGACGTGGTCGTGAAGGTCGGCCTGTCCTACACCGGCGTCGAAGGCGCCCGCAAGAACCTGACCGCGGAGACCGGCGACTCGCACGACTTCGACGCCACCCGCGCCGCCCTGCGCGCCACCTGGGCGGACGAGCTGGGCCGCATCGAGATCGGCGGCGGTCCCGCCGAGCGGCGCAGCGCGTTCTACACCGCGCTCTACCACTCGCTGCTGCACCCGAACGTCGCCGGCGACGTGGACGGCCGCTACATCGGCTTCGACCGCGAGGTGCACACCGCGGAGGGCTACACGCCGTACCAGAACTTCTCGCTGTGGGACACCTACCGCCCGCAGAACCAGCTGCTCGAGCTGCTCACCCCGGACGTCGCCCGCGACGTCGCGCTCTCGGTCGTCGCGATTGGCCGGGACGGCGGCTGGTTGCCGCGCTGGGCGCTGGTGAACAGCGAGACCAACATCATGACCGGCGACCCGGTGACCCCGTTCCTGGTCGAGGCCTGGTCCAAGGGCCTGCTGAAGGGCCACGAGCAGGAGGCGTACGCGCTGCTGCGCGCGAACGCGACGGCGCAGCCCCCGGCGGACTCGCCCTTCAACGGCCGCACTGGCCAGGACTACTACGCCGAGCGCGGCTACATCCCGTCCGGCCTGTCCTTCGAGGGTGCCGACGCGGACTGCGTGCACAAGGGCGGCGACAACGACTGTGACCACCCCGCCTCGGCCACGCTCGAATACTCGGCCGCGGACGCCTCGCTGGCGCTGATGGCCAAGGGGCTCGGCAAGACCGCCGACGCCAAGCTGTTCGCGTCGCGCGGCCAGTGGTACCGCAACCTGTGGGACTCGTCGATCAAGCAGTTCCGGCCGCGCACGACCGACGGCACGTGGCTGACCCCGTACGACCCGGTGGCCGCGTCCGAGCAGTTCCACGAGGGCGGCGCCCACCAGTACCAGTGGCTCGTCCCGCAGGACCCGGCCGGCCTGGTGCAGCTGATGGGTGGCCGCGCGGCGACCGCGAAGCGCCTCGACGACTTCTTCGTCTACGACAAGCTGCTCACCGACCCGGCGGGCACCGCCCGCACCGACTGGATCGCGGCACCGTACGACTACTACGCCAAGGCGACCTACAACCCGAACAACGAGCCGGACCTGCTGGCGCCGTACATGTACCACTGGGCCGGCGCGCCGGCGAAGGCCG
>CAKUMG010000149.1 GCA_934667465.1 uncultured Actinoplanes sp.
GCCGTCCGTGGGCAGCCCCGCCACATTGCCGAAGATCACCGTGAAAATCAGCGTGGTCAGCAGCGGCTGTATCACAACCCACGCGGGCCCCAGTATCGTCTGCTTGTAAATCAGCGAAAAATCGCGCTTGACCAATACCCAGATCAGATCCCGGTACGCCCAAACATCCTTCAAATTCAAATCGAACCATCCGGTCTTGGGCCGGATGCGCGTCGTCCAATAGCTGTTGCCCTCTCTGGCTGGCATCTGTGCATTTCTCCTTTAACGTAAAACCCGACGCACGGCGCATTCCGCCGCCTCCAGCGCGGGGCGAAGGTAGCGCGGATCGGCTTCATCGAAGCATCTGCCGCCCTCGTTAAACTTGCTGACCAGATCGATGTGCCCCAGAAAATCCGCGGTGGATGCTTCGCAAACGGCGCAGATCAGGCGGTAGTATTCGCGGCAGAAGGCGTAATAATCCCCGCTGAACGCGCGATCCACGATGCCCTGCGTGCGCTCCGCGCTATAATCGATGGAAATCATTTCCCCATCGCAGGGCAGAAAATGCACCGAATCGATGTGGTAATCAAATCCGTCCAGCGGCCGATCGTAGAGCGCGTCGCGCTCCACGCCGCAGATGATCTCCAGCCGGTCGCGGTAGACCTCCGCTGCGCGATGCACCTCCGCGCGGTAGCGCGCTTCCTTTTCCATGGAAAGCGGCGTAACCTCATAGGGCGTCCAGCCGTGAATGCTGAAGCCCAGCGAAACAAAGCCGCGCGCGATCGCGGCGCGCGCCATTTCCTCTACGGTGTTTTTGCCATCGCAGAATGTAGTATGGGTGTGTGCGTTGGACAGGGGCAGCATGTGAACCTCCGCATATACAGGATATGCCAAGGATAATCCTTTTTGCCGCGTTTGTCAATGCGGCGCGGTTGAAAAGCGACGGCGAATCTGGTATAATCAAATAGTATAAAATGGATAGCTGCGCGCATACGAAACCGGCGCATACGAAAATCAATCGAGGTAAACGATATGACCGAAAACAATAAACCCTCCAAACTGCAATTCAGGATCGACATTATACTTTCCGTGCTGTTCATCATCATGATCTTCTTTTTCGGGATCATGACCGCCGTGACGAAGTGGAGCGAGATCGACGAACACGCGCGAAAGATGAAATATCTGGAACCGTATCTTGAGAATGCGAACGATTATTCGGCGTGGGATATGCTGGCGGCGCGCGTAAAGAGCGTGAACGGTTATCTGGCGAGCAACCTGTACGGTGCGACGGAGCTGGGCTATGTGAATTCATCGATGCAGTACGCCATGGGCAAGCGCATGATTACCACCGGCACGCAGAACATGATCAAGCTGAATTCGGGTCATCTGTACGATTTGCAGAACTATGTATCGATGGATGCTTCGGCGGATTCGATCGTGGCGCTGAAGGAAAGAATTCCGGCGGATACGCAGTTCCTGTTCGTGTACGAACATCCCACCGTCTATCATGCGGATCAGATGCCGGAAGGCTATGATGTGCTGGATCATTCCACCGAAATCGCGGATGAAATCACATCCAAGCTGCGCGATCGCGGCGTTGAAGTAATGGACAGCCGCGAGGTGCTGAACGCCACGGGCATGGAGCTTTCCGAATTTCTGTATCGCACGGATCAGCACTGGTCTACGCGCGCGGCGATTACCATGGCGCAGGCGATATCGCAGAAGCTGGGTCTGGATTACAAAAAGCTGGATATCGATCGGTTTGATACCGAAACCTATGAAAAGCTGTTCATGGGCAAGTATGGCCAGCGCATCGGCACGGCCAACATCGACCGGCTCAGCCTGCAGGGCAACTACGAGATCAACCTCGAGGTCATCGACGAGGAGTTCGCCCGGAGCCTGGAGGCGATCTTCACCACCGACCAGACCAACTGCCTGGAGCTCACCGCCTCGGAGTGGGAGGCCCGCGACCTGCACCGCAAGTTCACCGAGCTCATCCTGGCCCCGTTGCGGCCGCTGCTCTAGTCGCCCGCCCGCGCCGCCTCAGCGACGGGTCCCGTTCCGTGCTGCCACACCTGCGCCGACGGCCCCTTGCGCGCCGCTGTCGCCTCAGCCGACGGGCTCGTTGCACGACGCAGTGGCCTCAGCCGACGGGGGCCGGGCGCGACGCGCGCTCCGCGATCGCGCGGGCGAACCGGTCCAGCGCCGCCGCCCCGCCGAACTTGAACCCCAGGCTCGGCTCGGTCAGCTCCACCTCGAGCACCAGCGGCCCCTCCGCGCCCCGGACCACGTCGACCCGCGCATACAGCAGGTCCCCGGCGGCGACGCCCACCTGCCGCGCCGTCTCGGCCAGTGCGTGCTCGGCGACGGCCCGGGTGGCCTCGTCGGGCTCGGCGGCGGTCAGCCGCTCGGCCAGGTAGAGCTCGTCGCCGGTGTCCACCGCGCCGCCCCGCAGCATCGGCCCCTTGGTGAACGCGTGCGAATAGCTGCCGCCCAGGAACACCAGCGCCTGCTCGCCGTGCTCGTCGACGGCCGGCTGGTAGGGCTGCACCAGCGCCACGGACCCGTCGGCGTGCAGCCCGCGCAGGTGGGCGCGCGCCTGCTCGGCCCGGCCGGCGGGGAAGCGCCCGGCGCCGCGCGAGCCCGCCCCGACGGCCGGCTTGACGACGATCTCGCCGGGCAGCTCGGGCAGGGGAGCGCCCGGCGGCACCACCAGGGTCGGGATCACCGGCACGCCGGCCTCGCCCAGGCCCACCAGGTAGCTCTTGTCGAGGTTGTGCCGCACGACCCGGTGCTCGTTGGCGAGCCGCGGCACGCCCGCGCACCAGCGGTGGAACTCCTCGGGCCGGTCGGTGTAGTCCCACGTGGCGCGCAGCACGACCAGCGTGTCCGCGGGCACCTCGCCGCCCCACGGCTCCCAGCGGGCGTCGACACCGTGCCCGGCGAGCGCCTCCACCAGCCCGGCCTCGTCGCCGTCGCCCTCGGGCAGTGCGGTGCATGAGGCCAGCATGACGTGCATGGATCGTCCCCCGGTTCCGGTCGGATGCGGTTGCGGACCCACCCTGACACGAGTGGGCCCACCCCCGCCAACCAGCCCTGTGGACAACGGTCCGGCCACCGAACATCCCTGTGGACGACGGTGGTGCCCGCCGGCCGGCCTGTGGACAACAGATCAGGGCGCCGACCGGCCTGTGGACAACCGATCAGGCGGTGGCCGGCCGGCGCACAATCGTCAGGAAGCCGGGAAAGGCGCCCGATCCTGAGCGCACCGCGTCCCGGCGGGCGGCACCTCACCCTCGATCAGATACCGGGAGTACCAATGCGTCACGCAGGAGCTGAAGCTGCTGGTGTGCCCGAAGCCGTCCAGGGTCAGCAGCCGCGCGTTCCCCAGCTCCCGCGTCATGTTCCGGGCGAAGGAATACCGCGTCGCCGGGTCATGGGTCGGGTTCACGACCAGCACGGTCGCGGCCGTCCGCCGGTTCCACGGCCCGTTGTAGCGCTCGGACACCCGCGGCCAGTTCGCGCACCCGACCTCGCTGAACGCCTCCGCCCGCCCGAAGGTGCGGTGCGCCGCCTCGAACGCCTTCGCAAAGCCGGGATAGAGCGCGGGGTTCCGGGGCAGCGGCGCATCCGCGCAGTTGACCGCGAAGCCGGCGTCGTTGCCGTTGTAGAGATAGTCGGAGAACCACCCGCGCCCAGACGGCGCCTGAGGCAGCTTCAGCCCCCGGTTCGCCCGGAGGGGAACGTCCCCGCCGAAGGCCTCCGCATACACGGTCTGCAGGATCTCGGCGGCCTCCGGGAACGCCGCAAGGTCGTACATCGTCGACGCGACGAAGCTGGTGAAGTCGTCGATGGTCACCGTGCCAAAGGCCGGCGACTCGATCGGCCCCTGCCGGAAACGCTCCCGGAGCCGGTCGAACTTGCCGCGCGCGTCCCCGCTGAAGGCGCAGGCCGCCCCGGCCTTGTCACACTCGGCGAGAAAGCCGCCCAGCGCGATCTCGAAGCCACCGGCCCGGTCGAACTTGTTGGCGAGCCGCCGGTTCGTCCGCTGGTCCGGGTCCACATTGCCGTCGATGACGACCGCGCGCACCTTGCCCGGGAACACGTTGGCATACGTGGCGCCGATCAGAGTCCCGTACGAATAGCCGATGTAGTTGAGTCTCTTGTCACCGACGCCCTGCCGCAGCAGGTCCAGGTCCTTGACGACATTGAGCGTGCTCATGTGCGTCAGCAGCGGCCCGGCGTTGCGTTCACACCCCTCCGTGTACGCGTGGTTGGCGCGCAGCGTCTCGGAAATCTGCGCCTTCGTCAGCGGCACACCCGAGATCCGGGCGAGCAGGGCCTCCGCCTCGGCGTCCGTGGCGAAGCACTGCAGCGGGTCGCTGGCCCCGATGCCGCGCGGGTCGAAGCCCACGATGTCGAAGCGGGCCAGGACGTCCGGCCCGACCAGGGACGCCGCGACGGTGACCATCCCACGCCCGGCACCGCCCGGCCCGCCCGGGTTGACGAAGATGGTGCCGATCCGGGCGGCCGGGTCGCCGGCGGGCCGCCGCGCGAGCGCGATCGTGGTGGTCGTGCCGCGCGGCTCGTCGTGGTCGAGCGGCACCTCGTAGGAGGCGCAGTCGTACCCGGTCAGGTCCTCCTCGGTGCAGGCCGCCCACGAAACGGCGGGTGCGGCCGCCCGCGCGGCGGCGGACGCGGTGGGTGCGGCGGAGGCCGCAGGCGGCGAGACGGCGACGCCGGCGCCCAGGAGGGTCAGCGCGACCACTGTCCTGGGCAGGAAACGGCGGGGTGACAGGGACATCGCGGAGCCTTTCCAGTAGGGAACGGACCGCCACCCACCCTGTCACCGATCGACGGGTGACATTGTCCGGTCCCTACCCGGAGATTTCCCTGAGACCGCATCCGTACGGGGAGCCGGACCGGGCCCGCTCAGGAGGGGGCGGTGCCGCTCCAGCGGGCGCGGTCCGCGTCGGTGACGGCGACCGGCTGCTCCGCGAACTGGGTGACCCGGATGTGGTTGCCGAACGGGTCGCGGAAGGCGCAGTCGATGCCGTAGGGCTGCTTCTCGACACCCTGGGTGAACTCGACGCCCTGGGCCGTGAGCGTGTCGTAGACGTGCTGGCAGTCGTCGGTGCTGAGGATCGCCGCCGAGCCGAGGGCGCCCTTGGTGAGCAGGTCACGCACCTGCGCGCCGGTCTCCGCGCTCATCGCCGGCGGCCCCGGCACCTCCAGCAGCAGCTGCCGGCCCGGGTCCGACGGCAGCGAGATGGTCAGCCAGCGCATGAACCCCATGTCGACGTCGGTGTCGATCGTGAAGCCCAGCTTGCCCACATAGAAGTCGAGCGCCTCGTCCTGGTCGAGCACCCGGACCGTCGTGATCGTGATCGCGTTGAACATGACCTCACCGTACGGCCGCGCCGGCCGCGAACGCTTCGCCAAAACTGACCAGCGCGGCCGCCTCGCCGAAACCGTCCGGCGCGGGAGCCTCGCCAGATCCGGCCGGCGCGGCCGCGTCGCTGAAACCGGCCGGCGCGGGTGCTCCGCCAGATCCGGTCGGCGCGGTTGCTTTGCCGAAACCGGTCGGCGCAGGCGCTTCATCAAGATCGGCCGGCCGCAGCCACGTCCGTACGAAGCATCCCGGCGCGGCGGTGACCAGCTTCCGGTCGCGGTACTGCGACGGCGACACCCCCACGATCGCCCGGAACGCCCGGCTGAACGCCCCGAGGCTCTCGAATCCGGCCTGCAGCCCCACCTCGGTCACCGAGCTCGCCGGGTCGCGCAGCAACGCCATGGCCCGCTCGATGCGCCGCCGCTGCAGATAGCGGTGCGGCGTCTCCCCGAAGGCCTCGCGGAAGCTGCGGCTGAAGTACCCCTCGGACATGTACGCCACCCCGGCGAGCGCGGCCAGGTCGAGCCGCTCGGCGAACTCCCGGTCCATCACGTCCCGCGCGCGCAACAGCCGCCTGTTCCGGTCCTCGCCCGCCGACCAGTTCGCCCCCACCACACCGCCGATCGTATAGCCACCCTGACCGGGGTCAGACGGACCCGATGCGCCCCCGGCCGCCGGATACGAGTGCCGATCACGGCGAGGCGCTCCGACCGGCGGCCGGGACTGCGGATCATGGCGAGGCGCGGCGGGCGTAGGCGAGGGCGAGCTGCGTCCGATCGCGTAGCCCGAGCTTGCGGAGCGCCGCGGAGACGTGGTTCTTGACCGTGCCCTCGGTGACGAACAGCGCGCCGGCGATCTCCTGATTGGAGGCACCGGTGGCCACGAGCCTGGCCACCTCGTCCTCCCGCCCGGTGAGCGGCTCGGCGATCCACCGACCACCCGGCCCCGCAACCGGCCCGCCGGGTCCCGCGGTCTGTCCGCTGGGTAGAGCCGGGCCGGAGGCCCGCACGTCGCCCGGGGCGAGGGGCGCCGCGAAGCCGGGATCGGCGGCAGGCCGGGCACCGCCCGGCGGCTCCGCGGGCCCCAGCCGCCCGATGACCCGCCCCGCGACCTGGCCGTCGATGACCGTGCCCCCGCCCGCCGCGGTCCGGATCGCGGCGACCAGCGTCTCCGGTGAGGCGTCCTTGAGCAGGAAGCCGCGCGCCCCGGCCCGGAGGCTGCCGAACACGAACTCGTCCTCGTCGAACGTGGTCAGCAGCAGCGCGGCGACGCCCGGATGGTCGCGGGTGATCCGGGTGATCAGCTCGACCCCGGTCATGCCCGGCATCCGCGCGTCGACCAGCGCCACGTCGACCTCGGCGGTCGCGAGCAGTTGCAGTGCCGCGAAGCCGTCGGCCGCCTCGCCGACCACCTCGATGCCCGGCTCGAGGTCCAGCAGCCGGTGGAGCCCGCGCCGCATCAGGTCCTGGTCGTCCACCACGATGATCCGGACCACCGCGGCCGTCATGCCGGTTCCGGCAGGTCGACGAGCACCTGGAAGCCGCCGCCGCTGCGGTTCCCGGCCCGCAGCGCCCCACCGGCCTCGCGCACCCGCGCCGCCAGCGAAGTCAGCCCGAACCCGGGCCCCGCCACCCCCGGTGAATCCCCGCCCGGCCCGACACAGGCGACGCCCCGCCCGTCGTCGGCCACGCTGAGCCGCACCGCCTCCGGCGTGAACCCGAGCCGGACGACCACCTCGGAGCCCCCGGAGTGCCGCAGGGCGTTGGTCAGGCTCTCCTGGACGACCCGGTAGAGCACCAGTTCCCGGCTCTCGTCGAGGATCCGCTCCGGCCCTTCGACCCGGATCGCCACGGCCACCCCGGTGCCGTCGAACGATCGGGCGAGCTCGCGCAGCGCCGCGCTGCCCCGGTGACCGTCGAGGACGGGCGGGCGCATCGCGCGTACCCCTCGGCGCACTTCCTGCAGGGCGTCCACGGTCAGCTTCTTCGCCTGGCGGACGTCCTGCCACGCGGCGCCGGGGTCATGCTCCCGGTAGCGCTCGGCATTCTCCAGCCCGAGCTTGATGACCGTCAGGTGGTGGCCGACCGTGTCGTGCAGCTCGCGGGCCATGCGGGTGCGTTCCTCGGCCACCGCGAGCCCGTGGACGCGGGCGGCGTACCGGCTCAGCTCCGCGTGCGCCTCGGCGAGCTCCGCGACCAGGCCCGCGGCGTGCTCCCGCGCGCGGCGCTCGCGGTCGACCGCCGTGGTGAGGGCGAGCACGAACGCCGCGAACAGCAGCACCCCGAACGCCTGGTAGAACGCCTGGCCGACCGACTTGTGCACGATGAGGACGGTCCCCACGCCCAGGGCGACGCTCATGCTCACCCATCCCGCGACGCCGGCCCGGGTGCCGCCCACGAGGTTGAGACAGGTCAGGGCGATCAGCACGAGGAAGAGGCTCGCCCCGGTGCCGTCGGTCATCACCACGAGCACCGTGACCAGGGCGAAGCAGGCCGGCAGCCGCCAGTGGCCGGTGCCCCGCCGCCACGGCAGCGCGGGCCAGAGCAGCACGGCGAGCGTCAGCGCGGCCGCCAGGGGGAGGGAGCCGAGCACCGCGGCGTCCGGGTGGAGGAGGTGGACGCCGGCCAGGGTCGTCACGTCCGCCCAGAACAGCACGCTGATCAGCAACGGCCGGTCCGGGTGCACGAGCAGATGTGCCCACCGGAAAGTCATCCGCTCAGCGTAGGGGCCGGGTCCGGCCGCGGGGAGCCCCGCAGGTATGAGCCGGCCCATGACTATGGTCATGGGTGCGCGCGGTGACCGCAGGTGGATGCCCGCGAGCCGGGCCCGGCCCTACCGTCGGTTGTCATGAAGCCCACCGAACTGCCCGTGCGGGCCCTGCTCACCGTTCTCTCACTCTTCGCCGCCCTGGCCGCCGGGGAGCTCGCCGCCGTCGCGTTTCCGCCCGTGGCCGGCCGGTTCGTGGGCCCGGCGGCGGTCGCGGCCGCGGCGCTGGGCCTCGCTGTCCTGCTGATCCGCCGGATCGACAAGCGGCCGGTGAGCGCACTCGGCCTGGCGCCGGACCGTGCCGCGGTGCGCGGCAGTGTCGCCGGGCTGGTCGCGGTCGCCGTGGCGGTGGCCGTCGCCACCGGGCTGGCCGTGGTTCTCGGACTCACGCAGCCGCCGCCGGCGGAGCAGCGGCTGTCCGGGACGGTGGTGCTCGTGCTGCTCGCCCAGGCGTTCCTGCTGCAGGGATTCCCCGAGGAGCTGCTGTTCCGCGGCTACCTGGTGCAGACCGCGCAGGGCCGGCTTCCCCGGTGGGGTGTCATGACTCTGTCGGTGCTGCTCTTCACCGTCCTGCATCTGCTGTCGTCGTCCGGTGCGCAGTCGGTGGCCCAGCGGCTGCTGTTCCTGCTCATCCCGGCAGGGTTCGCACTGATCGCCACGGTGCTGCGGCTGGCGACCGGCTCGGTGTGGCCGGCCGTCGCGGTGCACGGCGGATTCCATGTGAGCTACTTCGTCGCCGGGGTGTGGGTCGCGCCGGCCCCGGAGACCTACGGCACCTATCTGACCGTCTTCGGGATCGTCATGCTGGCCACCGGAGTGATCGTCGCAGGAGCCGGGCACCGAGCAGCCCGCCCCACCGAATCGGCGGAGCGGGCTGCGGAGGAACCGGAGGGTCAGGCGATCGACGCCGGGAACCGCTCCCAGACCCGGTGAACGGCGAGCAGCGGCTGCAGCTCGGCCAGCGCGGCCGAGCCGGAGTCCGCGGTGACGACACCCGGGGTGCCGACCACGCCGGCCTGCTCCAGGACGGAGGTCCCGGCGCCCCAGCCGCCGATGGCCTTGGCGTGCCGCCACGCCTCGTCGACGAGCAGCGCGACGCGCGGGTCCACCGGCGGCAGGGCGTCGGGGGCGGGCGCGCCGGCCTTGGCGTCGCGGGCCGGCAGGGCGTCCGGTGCCGGTGCCGGGGCACCGGCGATCAGGATCGCGTCGTACTCGACCGAGCGGGCCGTGGCGAACGTCCGCTGGATCGGCAGGCCGCCGGCCTCGCCGCCGCGCGCGGCGATCAGCAGCGGCACCGCACCCGCGGCGAAGATCTCGTCGCGGACCGCGCGGACGCCGTCCAGGTC
>CAKUMG010000150.1 GCA_934667465.1 uncultured Actinoplanes sp.
GCCCCGGCGCGGGCGACGGCCAGCATCGCGGCGATCGCGGCGGCCGAACGGGGCAGGGCGATGGCCACCGTACGCTCGGGTCCCGCGCCCGCGGCCACCAGCGCGCCCGCGAGCCGGGTCACCCACGCGTCCAGGCCCGCGAACGTCCACGTCTCGTCCCCGTCGCGCAGGGCTGTGGCCCCGGGCGTGCGCCGGGCCTGGGCGGCAAGGGCCTCGTGGATCAGCTCCGGACCGGTCACCGCCGGGCCGATCAGCGGTGCCGTGGTGCCGTCGAGCGTGATCCGGTCCACCCGCGCGTCCGGGGCGGCGAAGCGGGCCAGGAAGCTCGCGAAGCGGGCCAGGTGGGCCCGCACGGCGTCGTCGCTGTAGGCGAGCCCGTTGCCGTCGAGGTCGAGCTGCCCCGGGCGCACGGACAGGGTCAGGTCCTCCACCGGGCCCGCGGCCACGCTGGTGTAGGCGGCCTCGATGTCGCCGAACGTGAGCCGGTAGTCGAAGGGCTTGAGGTTGACCGTGGGCCCGAACGCGGCCGGGCCGCCGCCCGCGCGCGCCAGCCGCTCGCCGCGGAACCGCTGGTGCCTGCGGGCCTCGCGCAGGCTCGCGGTGACCGCTGCGGTCAGGTCCGCCGCGGTGGCGCCCCGGGGCACGGAAACGGTCAGGGGCAACAGGTTCGCGGTGTTGCCGGGCACCCGCAGCAGCGGGCCGGAGCGGGCGGCGAACGGGATGCTGAGGGTCACCTCGCGGGTGCCGGCCATCCGGCCCGCGTACGCGGCGAACGCGGCGACGGTGACGTCGGCCCACGGCGCGTCCGGGGCGAGCGGCAGCGGCGTGCTGTGCCGGTGCGCCGGGCCCGGCGGGTGCACGCCGGTCTGGCTCACCTCCCGGGCGAGCCAGAATGCGCGGTCCGCGTCGTGGTCGGGTGAGGCGAGGTACGCGGACTCCGCCTCGGACAGCAGGCGGTACGGGCGGAACGGGCCCGGTCCCGGGTCGGTGCCGCGGGCCAGGGCGGTGTAGACCTCGGCGATGCGGCGGACGACGAGCGGGACGCTGTAGCCGTCGAGCACGAGGTGGTGGCTGTGCAGGCAGAACCAGTGGCGCCGGTCTGCCAGGCGCAGCAACGAGAACGTGACGATCGGGGCGCGGGTGGGGTCGAGCGGCGTCGCGAGGTCGGTGCGCAGCCAGGCGTGCGCGGCGGCCACCGGATCGGTGCCGGCGCGCAGATCCACGCGTACGAGCGGGGTGTCGACGTGGTCGAGGACGAGCTGCGTGACGTCGCCGGCGCGGTCGTCCGCCCGTACGCGCAAGGCTTCTGTGTCGTTGACCGTCACGGCGCAGGCGCGGGCCAGCAGCTCCGCGTCGAGGGTGCCGGACAGGTCGGCGTAACCGCCGATGTCGTACGCCGGGTTCGCCGGGTCGAGCCGCGTCGCGTACCAGACGCCCGCCTGGGCGCCGGTCAGCGGCAGCCTTTCGCCGCCGGTTTCGGTGGTCACGCCGTCCTGTCCTCTCTGTTCTCTCGGCTCTGTCGGTGCGGTGGTCAGCCGCCCATGGCGTCGATCAGGCTCTGCGGGCGCATGTCGGTCCAGTTCCGCTCGACGTAGGCGACGGCCTCGGCGCGCGGGCCGGGGCCGTGCACGATCCGCCAGCCGGCCGGGACCTCGGCGAACTCGGGCCAGAGCGAGTGCTGGTTCTCGTCGTTGACGAGCACCAGGAACACGCCGTCCTCGTCGTCGAAGGGGTTCGTCATGGCTGATCTCCTTTTAGCGGGCGGGAATCGGGGACTTGCTCAGCGCGGCGGCGATCTCGGCGGTGTAACCCGTGACGCCGCAGCGGTCGCGGACGTGCTTGAGCGCGTCGCGGTGGTGCGCGGGGCTGAAGTCGGCGACCGCGTCGGCCACGACGAACGGCTGGATGCCGTGCATGAACGCGTCCAGGGCGGTGGCGAGGATGCCGATGTGCGCATAGACGCCGGTGATGATCAGCTGGTCACGGCCGGCGAGCAGCTCGGCCAGCGCGGTGCCGACGAACGCGCTGTAGCGGCGCTTGACCAGCTGCACCTCGCCCGGCCGCGGGGTGAGGGCGGGCACGATGGCCAGGGCCTGCGGGTCGGCGGGCGGGCCGTCGCCCCAGAAGTCCTGCAGCAGCCCGCGTTCGGCGCGGCTCTGCCCGCCGGGCTGGGCGGAGAAGATCACCGGCATGCCCGTACGCGAGGCCTGCGCGCGCAGCGCATCGATGTTCCCGGTGACGCGCTGGATCAGCGCCCGGTCCGCGGTGCCGAACGGCGCCACGAAGTAGTTCTGCATGTCGTGCACCAGCAGGGCGGCCCGGTCCGGATCCGGTTGCCAGGGCACCTTCGCGCCCGCCAGCGGGAAGCCGTCCGGGACGGAGTACGGCGTGATGCGGGGTAGCACGGTCACTCACCTCTCGGGTCGCTTTGCTGCAGCAGGCGTCGCAGATCGCGGCGGCTGGTCTTGCCGACCCCGGTGGCGGGGAAGGCGTCCAGGACCCGGACCAGATCCGGGGTCTTGTAGGCCGCGACGCCACGCTCGCGCAGGTGCCGCTTGAGATCGCTCAGCTTCGGGGCGTCGTGCCCGGGCCGGACCAGGACGAAGGCGCAGCTACGCTCCCCCAGGTACGCGTCGGGCACGGCCACGATCGCCGCGTCCCGGACCGCCGGGTGCGCGAGCAGGTGGTTCTCGACCTCCTCGGCGGCGATCTTCTCCCCGCCCCGGTTGATCTGGTCCTTGGCGCGGCCCTCCACCACGAGGTAGCCGTCGTCGCGGATCCGCACGAGGTCGCCGGTGCGGTAGAAACCGTCGGCGGTGAACGCGGTCCTGTTGTGCTCCTCGGCCCGCCAATAACCCCTGATCGTGTACGGGCCGCGGGTCAGCAGATGTCCGACGGTGCCCGGCGCGACGGGCCGGTCCTCGTCGTCGACCACGAGCAGCTCGTCGTCCGGCGAGATCGGCCGCCCCTGGGTGTGCAGCACGACGTCGTCGGGGTCGCCGAGCCGGGTGTAGTTGACCAGCCCCTCGGCCATCCCGAACACCTGCTGCAGCCGGCACCCGAGCGTCGGCGTGACCCGCGCGGCGACCTCGCTGCCGAGCTTGGCGCCGCCCACCTGCAGCACCTCCAGGCTCGACAGGTCGTGCTCCCCGGCGGCGGCCGCGTCGAGCCACACCTGGGCCAGGGGCGGGACGGCGGCCACGATGGTGACCCGTTCCGCGGCGATCAGCGGCAGCACGACGCCGGGGGCCGGGCTGGGCGCGAGGACGACCGTGCCGCCCGCGTGCAGGGCGCCGAGGAAGCCGGGCGACGACATCGTGAAGTTGTGGGCCACCGGGAGCGCGGCGAGATAGACGCTGTCCGGGGTCAGGGCGCAGATGCCGGCGCTGGCCCGCACGCTGTAGAGGTAGTCGTCGTGGGTGCGCGGGATCAGCTTGGGCAGGCCGGTGCTGCCGCCGGAGAGCTGCAGGAACGCTCTTTCCTCCGCTTTGGGCCGCGGCGGCAGGTCGCCGTCCCTGCTCAGCGCTGTCAGCTCATCGGCGGCGATCGTGCGGGTCTTCGGGGCCAGGCCGGGGTGCTCGGTGATGAAGGCGGCGGCGTCGGTGTGCTCGCAGAAGTAGCCGATCTCGGACTCGCGGTGCGCCGGGAGGGCGAAGACGGGCAGCGCGCCGAGGCGGAACAGGGCGAAGACGGTGTCGAAGAACGCGGGGACGTTGGAGAGCTGGACGACGACCCGGTCGCCGGGGTTGATGCCCTCGGCGTACAGGCCGGCGGCGAGCTTCTGCGCCCGGGAGCGCAGATCGGCGTACGAGATGCGGGTCCTGCCGTCTACCACCGCGATCTGGTCGTCCTTCCCGAGCAGGACGCTGTCGAGGGTCTCGCCGGTCCAGTAGCCCCTCTCGCGGTAGCGGCGGGCGAAGTCGTCAGGCCACATCGGACAACCCCAGGGCGGCCAGGACCGTGCCCAGCTTGGCTGTCGTCTCGGCGGTCTCGGCCTCCGGGTCCGAGTCGGCGACGATCCCTGCGCCGGCGAACAGGTCCAGGCCCTCGCCGTCGGCCACCGCGCAGCGAATCGTCACCGCCCACTCGCCGTCGCCGTCCGCGTCGGTCCACCCGACCATGCCGGTGTAGAAGCCGCGGTCGAACGGCTCGAGCTCCGCGATCGCCGACCGGGCGGCCGGCGTCGGCGTACCGCACACGGCGGGGGTCGGGTGCAGGGCCACCGCGAGGGCGAGCGAGGAGATCGACGGGTCGGCGACCTCGCCGGTCACCGTCGTCGACAGGTGCCACATGGCGGGCGTACGCGTCAGGACCGGCTCCTCCGGCACGTCCAGCGTGCGGCAGAACGGGCGCAGGGCCTCGGCGACGGCGTCCCGGACGAGCGCGTGCTCGTGGCGGTCCTTCGCGGAGCGCAGCAGGGCGGCGGCGCGGCGCTCGTCCTCCGCCGGGTCCGCCGAACGGGCCGCCGAGCCCGCGAGGGGGTTCGCGGTGACCGTGCGGCCCCGGCGCGAGACGAGCAGTTCGGGGCTCGCGCCGAGCAGGGTGCGGCCGCCGCCGAGACCCACCCCGAACGTGTACGCGCGGCCGTCGCGCCCGGCCAGGGCACGCACCACGGCGGCGGGCTCGAAGCCGGGCACGGTGACCCGGACCGACCGGGCCAGGACCACCTTGTCGTAGCGGCCCGCGCGGATGTGGCGCACGGCCCGCTCGACGGCGCCGGTGAACTGCGGATCGCCGCCCCAGCCCCAGTCGGGCACGCGGGGGGCGACGCGGGGTGGTCCGGCGTACGGGGGCAGGGGCTCGCCGCGCAGCAGCCGGGCCGGGACGACGAGGCGGGCGTCGGCGTCCGGGGCGAAGGGGACGGCGCCGACGACCGTACGGACGTCGTGGCCCGCCGCCTCCGCCACGCGCAGGACCGCGTCGACGCGCAGCGGGAGGTCGGCGAGTCCCTCGGCGCGGCCGGACGGCGGGACCGGGCAGTAGACGCCCTCCGCGAGCATCGTTCCCGCCGGGGAGGCGAGGAAGGACGCGTCCTCCGGGCGGTACTGCGACAACAGCTCGGCCGCGCGGGGGTCGGCAGAGGCGATCGTCACGGACGGGTCTCCTTTTCGCTGGCTCTTTTTCTGCTGCTTTGTTTGCGGGCTTGCCTTTACGCGCGCAGGGTGGCTCCGCCGTCGACATACAGGTCGTGCATGGTGATGTGCCGGGCTTGGTCGGAGAGGAGGAAGAGCACCGCGTCCGCGATGTCTTCCGGCTCGGCGATGCGGCCGAGCGGGATGCCCGTACGGAAGGCCTCGAGGTCTCCGGCGATGACGCGTGCCGGGCCGGTGTCGTCGTGCCAGAGGGCGCGCTGCATGGGGGTGTCGGTCGAGCCGGGCGCGACGACGTTGCAGCGGATGCCGTACGGGGCGAGCTCCAGGCCGAGCGACTTGGTGAACATCGTCGCGGCGGCCTTCGCCGAGGCGTACGCGGCCATGCCGGCGCGCGGGATGCCGGCCGCGTTGGAGGAGACCGTGACGATGGCGCCGGCGCGGCGCTCGACCATCCGGGCGGCGACCGCGCGGCTGGTGTGGAACACGCCGGTGGCGTTGACCGCGAACGTCTCGGCCCAATCCTCGTCGGCGTACCCGACGACCGGGCCGGGGTGCAGCACGCCGGCGACGTTGACGAGCGCGTCGATCGGGCCGAGGTCGCGCTCCACCTCCGCGACCACCGCGGCGATCCGCGCGGCGTCGCGCACGTCGGCCCGGTAGGCGGTGACCCCCGGGATTGCGGCGGTCGCGAGGTCCACGGCTGCCACCGGGATACCGGTCGCGGCCAGGCGTTCCGCCACCGCGCGGCCGATGCCGCGGCCGGCGCCGGTGACCAGGGCTGTCATCGCTTCTCTGCCAAGATCATCCAGGCTTGCAGGGTCGGGTCCTCGGCCAGGTCTGCGTAGTCGGGGTCGAAACCGTCGGCGCGCCACCGCGTGACCAGGGTCATGATCCGGATCGAATCGAGCCCGCGGTCGAAGAGATCCTCGTCCGCGGTGAGGCTGTCCGGCGGCTCGGCCAGCACGTCCGCGACGTCGTGCCGGAGCCGGTCGAAGCTCAGCGAGGTTGCCATGCGTACCAAGCCCCTAACGCGTTGTTCGGTAAGGCGAGGCTAACCTAACCTCAAACCGGCACCCACGTAAAGCCGACTGTCGATCTTGTCTCCATGCTGGACGCGCGGCCCGCTGAGCCCTTAGGTTAGGCTTACCTATAGAACGAGGTTCGTCAATGCAGGTTTTCCCCGGTGGCCCGGGAACCGGTGCTACGCAAAGCTTTTCCCCTCGAGAGGTCACCACCGGCCTCGCTCCGGCGGTCCTCGAAGCGGGCCCACCCCCGGCCCCGGCCCTCGGGCCCCCATGGGCCGCCCGCCTCCTGACCGCAACCGGCGAGGACCCCCGGCTGGTGAGCCGCTGGATGCACGAACCGCACGTCGACCGCTTCTGGGACCAGGCCTGGCCGCCCGCCCGCTGGGCCGCGGCCCTCGCCGGCCAGCTCGCCGGCGACTACACGCGCCCGTACCTGATCTCCCACGAGGGCGCACCGCTGGCCTACGTCGAGATCTACCGGATCCCCCGCGACGTGGTCGGCCAGCACTACCCCGCCGACCCCCACGATCTCGGCATCCACCTGGCCATCGGCGCCCTCGCCGACACCGGCCGAGGCCTGGGCCGCCGCCTGGTCCGCGCGGTGGCCCAGGGTCTATTCTCCGCCGACCCGCGCTGCCAGTCCGTCCTGGCCGACCCCGACGAACGCCACACCATCGCCCGCCGCATGTTCACGGCGGCCGGCTTCGCCCCGATCGGCGTCCGCGACCTGGGCCACAAGCGGGCCGCCCTCTACCGCTTCCCCCGTAACCCAGCCTTTCGTCACTGACAGTGCCAACCCCTGCAGGGGCCGTTTCTCTCTTACTCCGAGTCGCCGGGAGAGACCCATTTGTGCCGGGCGAACAGGCCGTCGGCGTCCGGGGCCTGCATCAGGACCTCCGAGCCCGCCGAGCGGGTCATCAGGAACCGCTTCGGATGCTCGGACCACTGCCCGCCGATCTCCACCTCTGCCACATCCTCATCGTCGCTGGCCTCCAGGTCGAAGAACGTCCCGTCGCGAAGCACCGTCGCCACCGCGAAGTCCGGTCCGAACCCCACGAGCAGCACATCGTCCTCGCCGTCATGCCAGGCGAACGTCACCGATGTGTCCGGCGTCAGGCTGTCCAGAAGCGCCCCGGCCCCGCTCAGCTCGACCGACCCTCGCGGCGGTCCGGATCATAGGTCTCCACGTCACGTCCCCGTCGGTCATCGGCGCACGACGCCCGGCCGGTGCAACCACCCGCACGCATCCGCACGCCGGCCGGACCCCTCGGGAACGGCACACCCCCGCCGAGCCAGCCGACATTTACCATCGGCTCGTCCGACTCGGCATAGCTGTACGGCGTCATGTCCGCGAACGCCGTCACCGCAGCCACCCGCACGCGTCCGCAACAAGCGCTCCCGCCGCAGCCTCCCGGGCAAGCGCCACAACATCCTCGCCCCATGCCTGCTGTTCGGCATCGCCCAGGACGCGGAGGAACGCCGCACCTCGTTCGGTTGCGGCGACACAGGTGAGCAGCAGCGCTCGCTCCGTCGTAATGTGCATGACTCCCCGAGCCAGGACCTGAAGATGGGCATGATGTCATTCATCCGTTGCGGTACGTCATCGACTGCATCCGCAAATCGCCGACAACCCCTGCGCCGCACGGATCACCTGCGACTGTGCGGAGCTCGGCGATGTCGGCCTTGGCCCGCAGCTCGAAGGCCACCCACGAGCGCTGATCCCCGGACGCCGCAGCGCCGGCCGCTTTACTCGCAGGCCTCCTCCCCCACCGCCGCCCACCGGGCCGCGGATAGTGGCGGAACCCGCCGACATGAGCGCCCACACGGGTGATCAAGCGCCGTCCTGTGGTCGGTTCAGATCGTCGAGTTTGATGACAAACTGCGGCCCTTCAGGGATGTGGGAGGTCGTCTCAAGACTCAGGTCGCCGAAGGTTCATGCGTTGCGGATTTTCCCAAGCTCATGCTTAACGATCTGATCCGCAACAACATTCTTTACTTGCGACGGGTCAGCACTCCTGCTCCGAAGCCCGTCAAGCCAGCCCTGAGAACTTGTCCAGTTGAGCGGCAACCTGGATTTTGACCACATTTCGACCAGCTCAATTGCCAAGCTAAGACTAGCCTGAACCAGATCGGGCCTATCCGCGCCTGCAGCAATTAGCACACTGTCTTCCATCTCCGGAACTGCCGGCGGAAAACCGCTATCTCGCTGCCTCTTGGCAAACGCATGGTACGCATAGACAATGTCTTCAACCATTGGTGCATCATCGAGTGACAAAAGCTCTGATTTCGCAGATCTGACGCAGCCAGCGTGTAGTTCCGAACATGGCGAGAAACGCTCACCCGATCGGCCCGCCGGCCAAGCGTTAGCGAGATCACCGGAAAGTCTCGCGTAAGCGAATGCAAGTGCGACGTGGGCATATATTCATCATTCGACCTGGTCTTGTCGAGGATAATCCCCTGAACCACAGGACCAATGCGGCGCATCAGCCAGAGCGGTCTGTACACATCAAACATCGGAAACGCGGCACTCCAGTCAGCTGTGATGACCTTTGCCTCCGCCTTGAGCGTGGTCACGGATTCACCTCGATCGTGAGATACGCGCCCGGCACGTGCGTTGCATTTAGATCTCTCTGGCTTTGCTTGGGACCTGGGGCCTGAGCACAAACTCGTAGTCATAGATGATCCCGGTAGACGGGTCGAATACATCAGGCATGGCGCTTCCCTTCGGCTTTCCGGGAACCGGAATGCCGTTAAGGTATGCCTGTTCAGTTACTAATCCGCGGCTTCCATAAATTCCCTGATAGCGATCCAATATCGTTGCAGCATAGGCATGCTTCTTCGTGCCTGCAACAGCTCCACTGCCACCAATTCTAGCCTCGGCACGAGTGGCAACGGCTTGGATGAGATCGGGAGTCGATGGATTAGTCGAACCGTTACACGCGCATGCAACGCCGTTTGGTGCCGTGCCTCCCCCACAGTTGTGGACGAGGATCGGTGCTATGCCGGCGAGTACATGGTACGTGTGGACGTCGCCGACGGTGAGGTTTGTGGACCTTGGCTTTCGGGATGGTCCAGCGGTCGGCAGCGGTAATCTGCACCCAACTGCCGGAACCAGTCTGCAACCACTGTCCGGCCTGCAAGTCCTTCGCGTCGACCCATTCGTCGAGTGCAGGCACCCAGAACGGGTGGCCGTCGGTGGCCGTGACCTCGGCCGACTCGCGATCACCGGTCCGTATCCGGTCGCCGTTCGCACGCGCGGACTGTCTGCGGGCGCCGCAGATACGCGCTTGTCGACGAGCGGACACGGGCATGGCGATCGTG
>CAKUMG010000151.1 GCA_934667465.1 uncultured Actinoplanes sp.
GCGTCGAGCCCCGAGCCGTCCAGCACGTACGCCCGCGGCTCGACGGCCACCGGCCGGGCCGGGTCCGCCGGGGCGAGGAACTCGAGGAATCGGCTGGACTCGTCGGGGGCGGTGCCGGGGTCCGGGATGACGGCGGCGTATCCGGTGGTGGGGCTGGTCCAGGCGATGCCGTGCGGCGCCAGGATCCGGGTGCCGGGCAGCTCCCGGGCGAGCCAGGCGGCGAAGCTCTGCTGCCCGCCGATGCCGGTCTCGCACGCGATCAGGACGATCGGGCGGTTGCGCCACGCCGGGTCGGCCCGCAGGTGCGCGGCGAGCTGGGCGGGGGTGACTCGCCGGGAGCCGAACTTCAGCGTACGGCCGTTGGAGTGCGCGAACACGTGGTAGCGGTCGGGCCGGGCGAACCGCGCGGCGGACTCGGCCATCGCCGGATCCTCGGGCCCGGTGAAGACGATCCCGGCGGGCACCAGCTCCGGCTCCGCGGGCGTTCCGGTGGTGTCCGTGGAGGTGTCCGGGAAGGTCAGGCGGCGCGGCTCGGCGGTGGGGCGGCCGGGACGGTAGGTGACCTCGCCGTCCGGGCCGGTGATCCGGGTGAGCTCCAGGGTGCCGAGCGGGCGGCCGCCGACCGCGCGGTAGGTCTGCGTCCCGGCGCCCGGGGTGTGCACGTTGAGGTGCACCCGCGCCGCGTCCGCGGCAGCCTGCACCCGGTCCGCCGCGGCCGTGGTCCGTGCCGTGTCGGCGGTGAGCCGGTCCGCGTCCGGGCGCCCGCCAGCGGGCAGGCTGTCCACGATGGAGGTGATCAGCGAGCGGGGCGCGGGCGCGGTGCCGGCCGGGACGCCGTGGTGCCGGGCGGCGAACGCGTCGAGGTTGCGGTGGTGCTCGGCGAGCCGGTCGGACCAGGCCTGACCGGCGGCGTCGCGGGCGGCGTGCAGGCCGGGCAGGGTCGCCTCGACGTCCCGGCGCCCGGCGCTGCCCTCGGGCAGGGTGAGGCCCTTGATCCGGGCGTCCTCGAGCGCCTCGTTCGCGGTGACGAAGTCCCCGGCGGCGCGCGCCAGGCCCGCCTCGTGCTCGGTGAGCGCCCGGAAGTCCCGGCTCCGGTCCGTGTCGCCGGTGAGGCCGAGCGCGGTCTCCGCGTCCGTGAGGCTCATCCGGAGCTGCACCGGGATCAGCGTGTCGCTCGGGTCGCTGCTGCGCGTGGCGGTGGGGGCGGCGCCGCCCTCCAGGGTGATCGTGACCGACGAGCGGGTCCGGTACTCGACCAGTGCCGACCGGTCCTCCGGCTTGACCGTGCCGACCGTGGCCGAGCTGATCTCGGCGCCCTCGGTCTGTGCGGTGATGTCGTTGCTCAGCGCGCCGGGGTTGGAGCCCTCGGTCGGGTCGAGCAGGTCGCCGGTGCCGGTCTGGGTGACGGACACGCCGGGCCCGCGCAGCGAGCGGCTGGTGTCCTGGTGTGCCGTGCCGCTCTCGGAGGACTGCGGCGTGGCGTGCTCGCGGTAGACGCCGGAGCTGACACCGCTGAGCGTTGCGGTCTCCGGGGTCAGCCTCACCGTGATCGTCGCCCGGCGGCCGAGGATGCGGTCGCTGATCGCCGGGGGCAGCGTGAAGCCGTCCGCCGAGAAGAGCTCGGGGATCGCGGGCAGCAGCAGCTCGGGGGTGAGGCGCTGGCGGATCTGGTACGCCTCCGGGAAGCCGCCCTCGCCGGTGTAGCGGCCGGTGCCCCGCGTCGTCCGCTGCCACAGGTCGCGGGCGGCGTCGGCGAGCTGCGCCGCCACCTGGTCCCGGATCGCGTCGAGCCGGGCGATGTTCTCGGGTGAGTAAAGCGCGGGCAGGGGCAGCCCGTTCGCGTCCGTCCAGCCGTCGGGGAGGGTCGGAGCGATCTCGTACGGGTCGGCAGCCGGCGTCTCCGGTGTCGCCTCGGCCGGGCGCGCGGCGCGCAGGTCGTCGGCCCAGCGCTCCTGCTCGACGGACTCGCGCGCGATCTCGATCGTGTCCTGCAGCCGGCCGTTGCGGTAAACCTTCAGCGAGAACTTCGTCGGGAAGCGCATCCGCGCCTTCACCCCGCGCGCGGAGCTGATCGCGACCCGGCCGGTGCTGGTGGTGTCGCTGTCGATCTGGGCGCTCTGTGCACCCTTGCCCACCCGGTCGCCCGGCCCCGCGGCGACGTTCGTCGCGTTGGCGATGCCGGCGATGCCCGCGGCGCCGACCACCGCGTCGCCGTGCGCGGTGCGGTGCGACCGGCTGCTGTCGTGCCTGAGCGTGGCCTTGACGTCGATGTCGCCGTGGTCGGCGACGAAGCCGAGGAACTCGGGGTCGCCGTCCTCCTCGGCGACCAGCACCGCCTCGTAGGGCGAGCGGCTGAACAGGTTGGGGCGGGTGATCAGCGCGGACGCCCCGCCGTCGGTCATCGACGAGAAGTGCTGGGCGATGCCCCGGTCGGTGGTGAGGTGCCGCAGCTGCCGCCCGTTGAGGATCGGGTTGCGCAGCCCGGTGGCGTCCAGCCCGGCCTGGGCCGCCTCGCGCGCGTCCATCGCCGAGCCGAGCCGCAGGAAGTCGCGCATCCGGCCGAGGAAGCCGTGCGCATTGCGCCGCTGCTCGCCCTCGTGGGTCTCCACCGCCCGGCGCAGCGCCGCGTCCAGGCGCGCGGTGATGCCCGGTGAGCCGGTGACGTTGTAGAGGCCCAGGCCGACGCTGTGGCCGTCCGGCAGCCGCAGCCGGGGCCGGTCGCCGCCGGGCAGCCACGGGTCGCCGATCGTGCCGGTGTCGCCGTCAAGCGCGCCGAGCACGCCGAGCCGTGACGCGGTGGCCGGCGTGACGGCGACGACCAGGCCGTCGTCGATGGTGGCGTTGCGCTGGATCGACCGGTGCCGGAAGCGCCAGTCGCCCCAGCGCAGCGGGATCGGCATGGTGCGGCTCAGGGTGCGCCGGGCATCCGCGCCGAGCGAGGCATTCAGGTTGAACTTGACGGCGACCGAGCGGGCCCGGCCCTTGCGGTTGATCGAGCCACGCTCGATCGCGCCGGTGACCGTCTCGCCGGTGCGCCGGGTCGAGCCGTGCAACAGCCGCTCGTACGCCGCCGACGCGCTGCCCGCGACGCGGCTCGGCACGCCGTCGGTCTTGTTCTGCCGGACCAGCCCGTTGACGAAGGCGCGCAGCGCCACCTGCCAGTGGCGCGTCCGGGAGTCGCCGACCTCGACCTCGGCGCCCGAGGTCCGTTCCGCCACGCCGGCGGTGTAGCCGGGCAGCAGCTGCGGGTCGGTGAGGGCGAGCGCGAGCGCCAGGTCGAGGCGGACCCCGTCGGCGTCGTCGGTGAGGTTGTCGAGGTGGCCGAGGTCCGCCAGGGCGCCGGCGAGCAGGCCGATCTGCTGCCCCGCGGTGAGCCGGTCGAGCAGGCCCGCGTCGACCGGCATGCCCGGCTGCAGCCCGGTGGTGCCGCTCTCGCCGCGCAGGCGGGTGCGTGACTCGCGACCGGGCCCGCCCTCCGCGCCGGAGCGGGTCTGCAGGTCGCGGAGGGTGTTGCGGGCGAGCTCGAGCACCTGCTCGCTGCCCGGCACGGCGAGGACGGAGACGATGTCGGTGGGCGTGAGCACGACGGGGACGCCCGCGCGGCGGCTCACCCAGTCGCGCAGGGCGGCCGGGTCGAGCTGGGTCTTGCGCTGCGACGGCGCAGGGTCGGCCGCGGGGTGCAGCTGCGGCCGCAGCGGGGTGGCCGGGGTGTCGGTGGCGGCGCCGCGGTCGACGTGCCAGACGAGCTTGCGGATCTGGCTCAGCTGGAACCGGCCGCCGCGGGGACGCCAGGTCGCCCCTTCCGGCGTACGTGTCGGCTCCTGATCGGACGGGCGGCGGGCGTCGAGGGCGCGCTGCAGCTTCGGCATGGGCTTCGTGCGGCGGCCGAGACCGAGGCGCGCGCGGGAGTCGAAACCGAAGCGCTGCCGCCAGGCGTACACGTCGACGGTGATCTCCTGGTCACCGGCGAACGCGTCGGAGCGCTGGGTGCCACCCTGCAGCGCCGACTCCTGGCCCACCAGCTTCGTGGTGCCCTGCCGGCCCTGCTGGCCCGTGTACTCGATGGCGGCGCCGGGCATGACCACGCCGGTCACCGAGCCGACCTTGACGAGCCGGCCGCCGCCCTCGAACCCAAGACCCCAGCGGCCCAGCAGGCCCACGGACTGCTTGAACGTGCGCCGACCGGCCTGGGCGTTGCGTACGCCGATGCCCTCGGCGACGCCCTGGTGCGCCGGCTCCTCCTGCTGCCGGCCGCGGGCGACCAGCACGATCGTGTCGGTGCCGTGCGGCCGCGTCCGGGTCAGGATCGCGGGCACGCCGGTGGTGCCGAGGCTGGTCTGGTCCGCGCGGAAGCGCAGCGGCGACAGCACGTTGTCGATCTCGGTCTGGTTGTTGTTGCGCTCGCCCGCCGACCGCCGCCGCCACATGGTCCGCGACCGCTTCGCCGGGGGTGCCGAGCCTTCTTCCGTACGCCCGACGGGCGCGGCCGACGTGGGTTGCAGCTTCTTCCGCGGGCCGGTGTCGTAGCGCGGCAGGAAGCTCGGCGAGACCTCGCGGACCAGGTCGGTGATCTGCTGCCGGACGTCGGCGAACCCGCTGGTGCCGGAGACCGCCGAGCGCCCGCCGAAGCTCAGGTACGAGGGGGCGTGCCGCGGGTTCTCCGGCCCGGTAGGCGGCTGCGCGGCGGGGTCGCGGAACAGCGCGGCGACCTTGTCGGCGGGCATCCGGCCGAGCACGGTCAGCTCGATCGCGCTGTCCGCCGGGGTCTGGCCGGCGCGCAGCGGCAGCGCGTTCACCGCGGACGACACGTTGAGCCGGATCCGCGCCTCGACCGCGACGTTCGGCACGTCCTTGAACTCGGTGCCGGTGCGCAGCTGGCCCGCCGACCCGGACTCCGCGCTCAGCGACTTGCCGACCCCGCCGACGACGCGGAGCTGTACGTATCCGGTGGTCAGGCCGGCCCGCACGGGCAGGACGTTGACCATGAAGCCGGCCGGGCTGGTCTGCGAGCGGGACGCGCTCTCGGTCACCCCGGACTGCATGCGGAACGTCGACCTGCCGATGTCGGCGAGCCCGTCCACCCCGGTCAGGTCGCCGCCCAGCTCCAGGAAGAGCGCGGACGTGCCGTGCGGGCTGTTGATCTGCTCGGGGTGCGCCGGCGACTCCAGCGCGCCCATCACCGTGGCGACCAGGGTCTTGTCGGAGAAGATCCCGCGGAACCGGCTGGCACCGTTGGAGCCGGGATCGGTGGTGCCGGTCGCCGTGAAGCGGTTGAGCAGCGTCTCCCGGACCTCGTTCAGCGTGCTCGGGCCGGTGGCGTCCGCACCCTCCAGCCGCGCGCCGGTCACGTGCTCCGGGGTGAAGTTCTCGACGAACAGGGCGGTCTGCTCGGCGGCGGACACCGTCGGATCCTGCCGGTCGGTGCGTTCCCGGGCGTCGCTGAAGTCGTCGACCGCGCGGAACCGGGTGTCCGCCGGCACGGGCGTGCCCTCGGTCCGGGCCGGGTCGGGGCGGGAGAGGTCCGGGACCGGGCCGCGGGCCTCGGAGACCACGATGCGGAACGAGGTCGGGGCGACCACGACGCTGGAGCCGCCGCCGCTGCGCACCGTCGACGACTGCAGCAGCTTCGTCGAGCGGCTGTGCTCGTCGACGCTCTGCGAGAGCTGCAGGTCGGCGCTGACGCCACCGCCGATGCCGCCGGCCCGGGGGATGAGCACGCCGGCGCTGACCGTCTGCGCCTGCCCGACCGTCGCCTTCTCCTTGGCCTGGGTGGCGGCGTCCGACCGGGTGTCGAACTTCGGCGCGTGCGACTGCGGCGCGACGGTGCTGGTGGCGGCGTCCCATTCCGGCACCACGGTGACCCGGAAGTGCCGGCCCAGGCGACCGGAGCGCACGTCGAAGCTGCGGCCGCCCGAGTCGAAGAAGGACTGCGGCTCGTCGCGCAGCGCGCGGGTGATCTCGCTGACGTCGACCTTGCCGCGGTGGTGGTGCTGCCGCGCGGCGTGCTGCCGGACGGCCGCGACCGTGTTCGTCCGGACGCCCGCCACCAGCGCGTCCAGGTCGCCGAACGGCTGCACGTCGAGGTCGCGCAGCAGGTGCGGGTGGGTCGCATAGAGCCCGGGCAGCGCGGAGGCCGGCGGGGCGTCCTCAGGCGTCTCTTCGCCGTCCGTGGTCTCGTCGGCGTCCTCGGCGATCGTGTCCATCGCTGCCGCCCGGGAGCGCAGCGGCCGCAGCTCGATGTCGCCCGGCTCCTGGCCGGTCGGCGTTTGGCCCTGCTCTCGACCCTTCGGCGTCTGGCTCGGCTCCTGACCCGTCGGCGTCTCGCCCGGCGGGACCGGGCCGGCGGTGCGCTCGATCTCGGAGATCGTGGTCAGGTCGGCCGGTGCGAGGTACGCCGTCGGCAGCCCGCGCGCCTCGTGCTCCGCGCGCTGCTCACGGGTGACGGGCAGGGTGTTCCCCCGGCTGCCCATGACCCCGTCGCGTTCCTGGGTGCGCAGCAGGCGGGTGCCGGAGTTGTAGCCCTCGGTGGCGCCCAGGAAGTGCATGACCTCGTGCACGCCGGAGGCGACCGGGGCGCGCAGGTTCCAGGTGAGCTGGCGGTTGCCGACCGACGGGTGGTCGATGGTCCGGACGGCCGGGTGCCCGCCGCGCGGGCCGGCCGCGGTGGGTAGGTCGTAGCCGAAGTTGACGTGCAGCAGGCGGCCGTCGTCCGTACGGTGCCGGTGGTTGACGACCTCGTCGATCGCGGTGCGGACCGCCTCGGCGTAGGCCCGGCGCTGCTCCGGCGGCACCCGGTCGCCCGCGGACACCAGGTCGAGGTGCACGTCGAAGACCCGGACCTCGGTGCCGTCCGGGGTGGTGAACTCGCGGACCTGGTACGCGATCGTCGTCCGCTCGCCGGCCAGCATCGAGGTCCCGTCGCGGACCGGGGAACGCCCGGGCACGTACCGCTCGGTCCGCAGCTGCCGGGGCGTCGCCGCGTCGTAGGCGGCCTGCCAGGCGTCCGGGATGGACGGTGGCGCCGTCACCTCGGCCAGGGCCGGCAGCGGGCCCGAGAGCATCAGCTCCGCGGGCACCGTGGGAGCGGCCGACGACGTGACCAGGTCGTCCTCCGACTCCGGCCCATCGGGCTCCGCATCGGGTTGCGTGACCACGATCGTGGGAGTGGCCTGCGGGGTGCGCAGGGCGTCGAGCTGCTCGTCGTGCGCCTGACGGGCGGCCCACCAGGCGTTCTCCGCGGCGGCCACGGCCCGGTCGGCCTCGGCGAGCCGGTCGGCGTCCGGCGTCGGCTGGGCCCGCAGACCATCGCGCTTGGTGACCGCCTCGGTCCATTCGGTGCCGCGGGCGGCGACGTCCTGCGCGGTCTGCTTGGCCTCGGCCGGCAGCGTGACGCCGGTCAGCTCCACGGCCGCGGCGTCCTGCATCCGGACCGCGAACGCGTTGTCCACGGTCAGGGCCACGCCCGCCGCGTGCCGCGTCGTGTCCTTGCCGGAGGGGCGCGCGACCAGCCGGAACTCCACCCCGTAGGCGAGCGCGCGGGTGAGCTCGGCGTCCGGGTCCGCCACGGTGTCGGGCCGCCACGTGTTCTTGCTGTCCTCCGAGGTGCCCGTCGACTTCGCCTGGCGGTCGGCGTCGGTGGCGTACAGCGGCTGCTCGTAGAAGGTGGAGGCGTTGACCGCGCCGAACTCGTTGCGCTCGCCGACCTTCGAGGCGCCGCCGGGGTGGGTGGCGCCGGCGACGACGACGGGGCCCGCCATCTTGGCGCCGTACGAGTGTCCGCTCTTGACCGTCTCGGTGCTCTTGCGGCCGTTCTTGACCGAGCTGGTGACGGTGACGTCGGCGTCCGCACCGGCGAACCGGGGCCGCGGCGTCAGGCGGGCGTCCAGGAACAGGTCGCGGCCCAGCTTGCGGCCGACCGGCAGGGGGAACTCCCCGGCGAGCATCGCGCGCAGGTTCTTGGCGTTCGTGGTCGTCAGCGTGTCGCGCAGGGCGGCGCGGGTGCTCTCGTCGACCGTCACGCCGGAGTCGGTGAGCGCGTTCTCCGCGGCCTGCTGCAGCACGGACAGGTCGGCGTAGACGTCCTCGACCGCGTAACGGCCCGGGTCCGGCAGGGCGGCGGCGCCGGAGGCGTTGCGCCACTGCGCGCGGCCGGCGTCCGTGAGGTCGCGGGACGGCACCGGTACGGGCTTGTGCGCCGCCCCGGCCGTGCCCGCGATCCGGGCGCGGCCGGTGTGGGTGTGCAGGGTGACCGGGCCGGCGTCGGAGATCGTGGCGCCGGTGGTGGGCAGGCCGTCGCCGGTCACCGTGATGTCCAGGTCGAGCTCGGCGGCGTACGTCGCGACCGGCCCCTTCACGGTCAGCGACTGCTCGTACGTGACGGTGTCCGTCCGCGCCTGCTCGGCGGTCCGGGTCCCGAGGCTCACCTGGGCCTGGTAGCCGCCGCCGACCGTGCCCGTGCTCGGCCCGTGCCCGGTGGTGGCCTGCTTCTGCTCCGGGGTCGGCTTGTCCGTCTCGGTGCCCTGGGCCCGGACCGTCCCCGATAGCCCCAGCACCGTGCGTCCGCTGGACTCGGTCGTGGTGTGCGTGACAGCGCTGCGGTCGGTGACGGACAGTTCGCCGAGGTGTTCGATGCCGGTGAACACCGGGGCCGTGGCCGCCCGCGCCGAGAGCGTCACCTGGTACGTGTGCCCCGGGCCCCAGCTGGCCTCCAGCCGCAGCGGCAGGCTCCGCCCGCCGTTGAGCGCGCCGGCGACGTGGTGGCCGGTGCCCTCGAGGAACGTCTGCAGGGCCTTGACGTTGTGGTGCGGCGTGCTGCCGGCCTTCAGACGCTCCTGGATCTCACCGGCCGTCTTGGCGGCGCGTTGGGCGCGCTGCTCTGCCTGCCACGCGGCGACGACTTCGGCGCGGATGGTGTCGAGCGGGCGGAGCGCCGCGGGCGTGACCGCATCGACCCTGGCGATGAAATAGTCGCCGTCCGGTGTCTCCGTCAGGTTGCTGGCGACACCCTGCTGTACGCCAAAAGCCGTCTGCGCAACCTGCTGTGCCGTGGGCAGTTCTTCGACGACGCCGCCGTCCGGCTTGCGGCCATTGGCGTCGATCGCCGGCACCTGGATCAGCCGCAGGCCGAAGCGCTGGGCGACGTCCTCGATGCTGGCACCGCCGGCAAGCGCGTCCTCGACCTTGTTGGCCGATTCAAACACGGTGTCCATGGCGCGGTCGCGCTTCACGTCGGCCAGCACCGTATCGCGCACCTGCTCGAAGGCCTGGGTGCTGCCGGCCTCGATACCGCTGACGCGGACGACGTGCCAGCCCAGCGGGCTCTGAATCGGGGCGCTGACGCCGCCCTGCTGCAAGGCGAAAACCGGCTCCGTCAGTTCCGGCAGCAGGTCTTCCCGCGCCAGACTGTTGAGCGTCAGGACCTCCGCCCCGGCGGCGGC
>CAKUMG010000152.1 GCA_934667465.1 uncultured Actinoplanes sp.
TGGCGTCCTTGGCACCCTCGACCTGCAGGCGCGCGGCCTTGGTCTCCAGGTAGGTGGAGTAGTTGCCCTCGTAGGGGTAGGCCCGGCCGCGGTCGAGCTCGAGGATCCACTGGGCGACGTTGTCGAGGAAGTACCGGTCGTGGGTGACGGCGACGACGGTGCCGGCGTACTTCTCCAGGTGCTGCTCCAGCCACGCGACGCTCTCGGCGTCCAGGTGGTTGGTGGGCTCGTCGAGCAGCAGCAGGTCGGGCGCCTCGAGCAGCAGCTTGCACAGCGCGACGCGGCGGCGCTCACCACCGGAGAGCTGGGTGACGTCGGCCTCGGGCGGCGGGCAGCGCAGCGCATCCATCGCGAGCTCGAGCTGGGAGTCGAGGTCCCACGCGTTCGCGTTGTCGAGCTCCTCCTGGAGCTTGCCCATCTCCTCCATGAGCTCGTCGGTGTAGTCGGTCGCCATCTGCTCGGCGATCGCGTTGAACCGGTCGAGCTTGGTCTTCGTCTCCGCGACGGCCTCCTCGATGTTGCCGAGGACGGTCTTGGAGTCGTTGAGCGGGGGCTCCTGGGCCAGCATGCCGACGCTGTAGCCGGGCATGAGCCGGGCCTCGCCGTTGCTGACGTGCTCGACGCCCGCCATGATCTTCAACAGCGTGGACTTACCGGCGCCGTTGGGGCCGACCACACCGATCTTGACCCCGGGCAGGAAGTTCAGCGTCACGTTGTCGAGCACGACCTTGTCGCCGTGCGCCTTGCGCGCCTTCTCCAGCGTGTAGATGAACTGGGCCACGGTGCGGCCTACCTCCGAGGTCGTGGTTTCCGGGGTGACCGGAACGAAAGACCAATCTTTCCAGGTCCCCTCCGGCCGCTTACAACAACCCCGGTCCGCGCACAAGGATTCCCCGCCCGGCTCACTCCTCCCGCACCGGGTGAACCTCGTCGGGCTCGCCGCTCGCGAACTTGATGCGCAGCTCACTGCGGTCGACGGAGAAGACGTTGCCGTCCGGGGCGGTCACCACGAAGATGCCGTCGCGCTGCTCGACGCCCGGCAGGAAGAGCGCGGTCTCGCCCTCGATCCACTTGGCCTGGTAGCCGCCCTTGTTCGACTGGTAGAAGAGGCCGCCCGTGGAGTCGGCACAGATCCAGACCGTGGTGCCGGTGTCGTCGGCCCGCACCCGCAGCACCTGCTCCAGCGGCGTCTCGTGGCCGCGCGCGGAGGCGGTCTTCTGGATCTCGGGCGGACAGTCGAGCCTGGGCGGTCCGGCCGGGTTGTCGGGTTCCGCGGGTGCCGGGGTCTCCGCCGCCCAGTCGTCGCGCCGATGCTCCGTACCCAGGGCATATCCTGCGGACGCGCCGATGATCACCAGAAAGACGGTGGCGATGACCACAGGGAAGAAGAGTGGCCGCCGCGGCGGGGAATGATCATCCGACAGACTCACCGGCCAAGGATGGCACCCGGGCGCCACCGCCGGGTATGTCCCTCGGCAAGACCCGCGCGGCTATGAACAGTAGGCTCGTGAGCGGGGAACCAAGCACGACCCGGAGGTGCACTCAGCGTGGCCGAACGAAGTTCCTTCGTCGTAGTCGCCAACCGCCTGCCCGTGGACGAGGTCATCGTCGACGGCGAGCGGCAGTGGCGACCCAGTCCCGGTGGCCTGGTCACCGCGCTCCACCCCGTGCTGACGCAGCACCGGGGAACGTGGATCGGATGGGCGGGCGGTGACGGGGACGCACCGGACCCGTTCGAGCTCGAGGGCATCAACATCCATCCCGTGCCGCTCAGCGCGGAGGAGTTGGAGCGTTACTACGAGGGCCAGTCGAACGCGACGATCTGGCCGCTCTATCACGATGCGGTCGAGACGCCGGTGTACAAGCGCCGCTGGCGCGAGGCCTACCGGCTGGTCAACGAGCGGTTCGCGAAGGCCGCGGCGGAGGTCGCCGCCGAGGGCGCGACCGTGTGGGTGCAGGACTACCAGCTCCAGCTGGTGCCCGCGATGCTCCGGGACATGCGGCCCGACCTGCGGATCGGCTTCTTCCTGCACATCCCGTTCCCGCCGATCGAGCTGTTCATGCAGATGCCGTTCCGCGCGGAGATCCTGCGCGGGCTGCTCGGCGCCGACCTGGTCGGCTTCCAGCAGCGGCTGGCGGCGCAGAACTTCGTCCGGCTGGCCCGGCATCTGCTCGGCCTGCGCTACGAGGGCCAGTCGATCAAGGTGGACGGGCGCAGCGTCAAGGCCGGCGCGTTCCCGATCAGCATCGACACCGCCGACATGGAACGGCTCGCCGCCGACCCGAAGGTGCAGGCCCGGGCCAAGGAGATCCGCGCCGAGCTGGGCGACCCCGAGACGATCGTGCTCGGCGTGGACCGGCTCGACTACACCAAGGGCATCGAGCTGCGGCTCAAGGCGTTCCGCGAGCTGCTGTCCGACGGCAAGCTCAAGGTGCCGGACGCGGTGATGGTGCAGGTCGCCACGCCGAGCCGGGAGCGCGTCGAGCACTACCAGACGCTGCGGGTCAAGGTCGAGCGCGAGGTCGGCCGGATCAACGGCGAGTTCGGCAAGGTCGGCATGCCCGCCGTCCACTATCTGCACCAGTCGATGAGCAAGCAGGAGCTGGCCGCGCTCTACGTCGCCGCCGACGTCATGATGGTGACGCCGCTGCGCGACGGCATGAACCTGGTCGCCAAGGAGTATGTGGCCTGCCGCTCGGACCGGGGCGGCGCGCTGGTGCTCAGCGAGTTCGCGGGCGCCGCGACCGAGCTGCGCCAGGCGTTCCTGTGCAACCCGCACGACCCCGACGGCGTCAAGGACGCGCTGCTGCGCGCGGTGGCCGCCGAGCCCGCCGAGCTCAAGCGCCGGATGCGGGTCATGCAGCGGCACCTGCGGACCCACGACGTGGCGATGTGGGCCAAGACGTTCCTCGACGAGCTCGGCGTCTCCCCTTCCGATTCCTCCCCGGAGGCGGAAACCCCGGAGAGTTCAGAGGAATAGGCAGAAAGGATGGCCGGCCGGGTCGATGTAGACCCGGACGTCGTCCTGCGGCTGGAAGTCGGCCCGGGTGGCCCCCGCCTTCTCGGCGTGGGCCCCCGCCTCGTCGAGGTCGGTGACCTGGATGTCGAGATGGACGCTCATCTGCGGGTCACCGGGGCCGGCCGGCCACACCGGCCGCACATAGTTCTTCTCGGTCTGGAAGGAGAGCCCCGGCCCACCGGCCGGGGCGCCCAGCTTCACCCATTCCGGCTCGTCCTGAACGGCGTCCCAGCCCAGCAGTCGCTGGTAGAACGCCGCGAGCTCCCGGGCATCCGGGGAGTCGAGGACGATCCCTGACATCATCATCTGCGGTCGCTCACTCATTCCCGTGAGCTACCCATTCCCCTGCGTGACTATCCCAGGATTCCGACGACGTCGCCGAGCACCACGACGGCGGGCGGGCGCAGCCCGGCCCCGGCCACCGCGTCGGCCACCTGGCCCAGCGTGCTGTGCAGGACCCGCTGCTTGTCCGTGGAACCCTCCTGCACCACAGCGGCCGGGGTGTCGGCGGACCGCCCCTCGGCCAGCAGCCGTTCCGCGATCTTCGGCAGGTTCTTGAGGCCCATCAGGATCACCAGCGTGCCGCGCAGCTTCGCGAGCGCCGCCCAGTCGACCAGCGACAGCGGGCTCTCCGGCGGCACGTGCCCGGAGACCACCGTGAACTCGTGCGCCATGCCGCGGTGCGTCACCGGGATGCCGGCCAGCCCCGGCGCCGCGATCGAGCTGGTCACACCGGGCACGACCACGACCGGGACGCCGGCCTTCGCGCAGGCCAGGATCTCCTCGCCGCCGCGCCCGAAGACGAACGGGTCGCCGCCCTTGAGCCGGACGACGAACTTCCCGGCCTGGGCCCGGTCGACGAGCACCCGGTTGATCTCCTCCTGCGCCACCGACGGGCCGTAGGGGATCTTGGACGCGTCGACGAGCTCCACGTCGGGGCGCAGCTCGTCGAGGAGCATCCCGGGCACCAGCCGGTCGGCCACCACCACGTCGGCGCGGGCCAGCAGCCGGCGGCCCTTGACCGTGATCAGCTCGGGGTCGCCGGGGCCGCTGCCGACCAGGGCCACCTGGCCGCGCTCGGGGGCCGGGACCGCCTCGGGCGCGTTCTCGATGGCGGCGGCGACCAGGTCGCGGACGGCCATGGCGCGGCGCCGGTCGCCGCTGTCGGTCACCGCGACGGTCACCTCGCCGCGGCGCGCGACAGCGGGGGTCCAGGCCGTCGCTTCGGCGCGGTCGTCAGCCCGTACGCAGAACACCCGCCGCTCCTCCGCGGCGGCGCTCACGGCGGCGGCCGCCACGGTGTCGTCCACCGCGACCTGCACCAGCCAGGCGCCGTCCACGTCGGAGGGCTCGAAGCGGCGCTCGTCCCAGGTGAGGCGGCCGGCCTCGGCATAGGCGTGCAGGGCCGGGGTCAGCTCCGGGGACACGACGTGCACGACGGCGCCGGCGGCGAGCAGCGCGGGCACGCGGCGGGTGGCCACCGCGCCGCCGCCGACCACCAGGACGCGGCGGTTCTCCAGGCGCAGGGCCATCGGGTAGAGGTTCACTGCTCGTCCTTCTCGGTGACGCCGGCCGCGTCGAAGGTCGACACCTCGCGCAGGATGCGGGCCGCGCCGGCGACGAGCGGCAGGGCCAGGACGGCGCCCGAGCCCTCGCCCAGGCGCATCCCCAGGTCGAGCAGCGGCGTCAGGCCGAGGTGGGCGAGCGCGACGGTCGCGCCCGGCTCCGGCGAGCGGTGCCCCGCGATCATCGCGGCCACGGCGTCGGGGGCGAACGCGGCCGCGACCACGGCGGCCGAGGCGGCGATGACACCGTCGACGACCACGGGTACGCGGTGCGCCGCCGCACCGAGCAGGAAGCCGGCCAGGGCCGCGTGCTCGAGGCCCCCGACCGCGGCCAGCGTCGCGAGCGGCTGCGCCGGGTCGGGCCGGTGCAGCGCGAGCGCCCGGGAGATCACCTCGACCTTGCGGGCGTGCGTGGCGTCGTCGATGCCCGTCCCGCGGCCGGTGACCTCCGCCGCGGACGCCCCGGTGAACGCGGCGACCAGCGCGGCGGCCGGCGTGGTGTTCGCGATGCCCATGTCGCCCGTGACCAGGCACTTGGCGCCGCCCTCGATCAGCGCGTCGGCGACCTGGATGCCGACCTCGAGCGCGGCGCGGGCCTCGTCGAGGGTCATCGCGGGCTCGACGGACAGGTCCCGGGTGCCCCGGCGGATGTTGACGTCGAGCAGGGTGTCGCCGCCGTGCAGCGGGATGCCGACGCCGACGTCCACCACCATGAGCGAGGCGCCGGTCTGCCGGGCCAGCGCGTTGATCACCGCTCCCCCGGCCACGAAGTTCGCCACCATCTGCGCGGTGACCTCACTCGGCCACGGCGTGACGCCCTGCGCGTGGACGCCGTGGTCGCCCGCGAACACGGCGATCGAGGCGGGCTCGGGCAGCGGCGGCGGGCAGGTGCCGGCCAGGCCCGCGAGGCGGACCGACAGCTCCTCGAGCTCCCCGAGCGAGCCCGCCGGCTTGGTCAGGCGCGCCTGCAGGTCGCGGGCGGCGGCCATGGCCTGCTCATCGGCGGGCGCGATGGCGGCGATAGTCGTCTCCAGGGTCACTGCTGTCGCTCCTTCAGAACTTCGTGCAGGGTTTCAAGGAAGGCATCCGTAGTGGCAGTGTCGCGCACGGCCACCCGGAGCCAGTCGGGGCCCAGCCCCGGGAACGTGTCGCCGCGGCGCACCGCATAGCCGCGTCTGCGCAGCTCACCGCGTACGACATCGGCTTGTGGGATCTTGATCGTCACGAACGCGGAGGCCGGCTCGCCGGGAACCGTGACGAGCGGCACGCTCCGCAGCCCCGCGACCAGGTGGTCACGCTCGGCGGCCATGGCGGCCGCGATCTCGCGCTCGGCGGCCACGGCGACTTCCGAGGCGCACGCCTCCGCCGCGGCCAGCGCGGGCGTGGAGACCGCCCACAGCGGCTGCGCGGCGGCGAGCCGGGCGATCAGCTCGGGCGCGGCCAGCGCGTAGCCGATCCGCAGGCCGGCCAGGCCCCACGTCTTGGTCAGGCTGCGCAGCACGATGAGGCCCGGCAGGTCGGCGCGGCCCGCCAGCGACTCGGGCTCGTGATCGACTCCCGGCCGCCAGGTGGTGTCGGCGAACGCCTCGTCGACGACGAGCACCCGGCCGGGACGGGCGAGCTTCGCCACATCGGCGGCGGGATGCAGCACCGACGTCGGGTTGGTCGGGTTGCCGACGAAGACGAGGTCGGCCTCCTCGGGGACGAGCGCCGGGTCGAGCCGGAAGCCCTCCTCCTCGCGCAGCAGCACCCGCTCGACGTCGTGGCCGGCGTTGCGCAGCGCCGCCTCGGGCTCGGTGAACTGCGGATGCACCACCACCGCGCGGCGCGCCGGGACAGCCCGGGCGATCAGCACGAACGCCTGCGCGGCACCGGCGGTCAGCAGCACCTCGCCGTCGCCGCGGAGGTGCCGGGCCTGCACGGCCCGGGTCGCGCGGGTCGCGTCGGGATAGGCGGCGAGCTCGCCGAGCGTCGCCGCGATCGGGTCGGCGAGCCACGGCGGCATCGGCTGCCGCCGTACGTTGACCGCCAGGTCGATCAGCCCGGGTGCCACCTCGGCGTCGCCGTGGTGGTGCAGATCCATCTCCACCGGCCCAGCATGCCGGACGAAGATTTCCGGCCGTGGCCCGGCTTGCGCACCGGTGGCGGCGACTTCGGCCGTTCCGGCGGGACATGAGCGGTTTTGTCATACCTTCTAGGGGTGGCGAAGCAGGGACTCTCCAGGGCCGGAACAGTCGCACCGCTTTTCCGGGCGGGCCTGATCGCGGGGGTCGTGGTCGCCGGACTGATCTTCCCGCTGGTCGCGCTCGCCGGGGTGGGTGCCAAGACCGGCGCGGGCGCTCTGCAGAGCATGCCGGAGGAGCTGTCGGTGGTGCCGTCCGCCCAGACGACGTACGTCTATGCGAACGACGGGAAGACCCTGCTCACGATGTTCTACGAGGAGCATCGCAAGCCCACCGCGCTCGCCGACATGTCGCCCTTCATCACCCAGGCGATCGTCGCCTCCGAGGACACCCGCTTCTACGAGCACAACGGCGTCGACGCCAAGGGCGTCGCCCGGGCGTTCGTCGCGAACCAGCAGGCGGGGGGCGTCTCGCAGGGCGCGTCGACCCTGACCATGCAATACGTACGCATGGCGTTGCGCGACGGCGCGAAGACGCCCAAGCAGGCCCTGGCGGCCACCGAGCAGACCACCGCGCGCAAGCTGCGTGAGATGCGTCTCGCGATCGAGCTCGAGAAGCGCGTCACGAAGCAGGAGATCCTCCAGCGCTACCTCAACTCGGCCTATTTCGGGCACCGGGCCTACGGCATCTTCGCCGCCTCCGAGGTCTTCTTCTCCAAGACGCCCAAACAGCTCACGCTGGTCGAGGCGGCGCTGCTCGCCGGGCTGGTCAAGGCGCCCTCCGCGTACGACCCGGCGGTGCACGACCGCCGGGCGGCGACCGACCGCCGCAACTACGTCATCGACCAGATGGTCAAGATGGGCTCGATCACCGCGGAGCAGGCGACCGCCGCGAAGAAGACGAAGATCAAACTCAACCTCACCAGCCCGCCGAACGACTGCGTCTCGGTGCCGAAGAAGCGCAACGACTGGGGCTTCTTCTGCGACTACCTGCGCAACTGGTGGATGGAGCAGCCCGCCTTCGGCGCCAGCAGCCAGGAGCGCCTGGAGAATCTGCGCCGCGGCGGCTACAAGATCGTCACGACGCTCGACCCGGACATCCAGGCCACCGCGCTGGAGCACGTGCTCGACAAGGAGAAGCGCAAGAGCGTCTACGCCCACGGCCAGGTCGTCATCGAGCCCGGCACCGGCCGGATCATGGCCATGGCGGTCAACCGCAGGTATTCGCTCGACCAGAAGAAGAACGGCGAGCACAGCGACCGCCGCCTGCGCGGCGACGTCCGCGGCAACTACCCGAACACGGTCAACCCGCTGCTCGGCGGCGGCGACATGGCGGGCTACCAGGCCGGCTCCACCTTCAAGATCTTCACCATGCTGGCCGCGCTGGACGAGGGGATGCCGCTGCGGACGTCGTACTACTCGCCGCAGCGGTACGTGTCGAAATACATCACCGCCCCCGGCCCGGCCACCTGCGGCGTGCACTGGTGCCCGAAGAACTCCACCAAGTCGATGACCGGCGACCAGACCATGTGGAGCGGCTTCGGCAAGTCGGTCAACACCTACTTCGTGCAGCTCGAGCAGAAGGTCGGTGCGGAGAAGGCGGTACGCATGGCCGAGCGGCTGGGCCTGAAGTGGCGTACCGAGGTCGACGCGGAACTGGCCCAGCCGGGACGCGCCGACGGCTGGGGCGCGTTCACCCTCGGCGTCAGTGCGGCGACACCGATCGAGATGGCCAACGTGTTCGCGACGCTCGGGGCGGAGGGGCAGTACTGCGAGCCCATTCCCGTACGGGTGATCAACACCAGGGACGGCGCCAGCCTCGAACACGACGGGAAGAAGGTCGCCGGGCCCCGCTGCCGGCAGGCCCTGCGACCCGACGTGGCCCGGGCGGCGACGGACGCGGCGCGGTGCGTCACGGGGTACGGGGCGGCCGAGGGCTTCTGCGGCGGCTGGGAGACCTCGCCGATGGTGCACGCCACGATGAAGCGGCCGGTCGCCGGGAAGAGCGGCACGACGGACAGCAACCGGAGCGCGTGGTTCATCGGGTACACGCCGCAGCTGGCGGCCGCGGCGTTCGTGGCGGACCCGGACAATCCGGAGAACACGGTCGGGACGAGCCGGGGGACGATCTCGAAGTTCACGGTCGCGGAGACGCTGCGGGACGCGTTGAAGGGGCAGCCGAAGGAGAAGTTCACGCCTCCGTCGGAGGAGCTGGTTCGGGGGAAGAAGTAGCCGCTTTCGGGCTTGCTAATGCGCGGCTGTGGTCGGGCGCCAGTGCGGGTCGCGGCCGGCCAGGGCGACTGCCTGGTCGAGCAGGGTCGCCTCGTCGTCGGTGGGGACCCGGGGACCGAACAGGCCCGGGGTGCCCCCGGCCGGGCCCTGACCCAGGAACTCGACCAGATGCTCGAGCAGAAGTATATCACGCAGGAGCAGCACGACACGGCCGTCGCGGAGGAGCTGGTGCTCCATAATGCCAGCGGCGAAGCGTCCGGCGATGAGGACTACTATTCCTACTTTGAAGATCAGGTCATCAACGACGTCGTGCGGGACCTCAGCGAAAAGACCGGCTACGATCAGACGATCGTCCGCAAGATGCTCATGACGGGCGGCTATAAGATTTACTCCACGCTCAAACCCGACGTGCAGGCGGCAGTGGAGGAGGTCTATCAGAACCTCGATAATATCCCCAACAC
>CAKUMG010000153.1 GCA_934667465.1 uncultured Actinoplanes sp.
CCGCTCGGCGCGCACGGGAGTGCGTACGTAATCGGTGACGCCCAGGTCGAAGGCGTCCACCGCGCCGTCGTCGTAGGCGGTCACGAACACGATCGCCGGTGGCCGGGCGAAGCGGCGCAGGATCCGGGCCAGCTCCATCCCGTCGAGACCGGGCATCCGGATGTCCAGGAACACCGCGTCGACCTCGGTGTCACGCAGGACGCGCAGCGCCTCGGTGGCGTCGCCCGCGCGGTGCACGTACGCCACCCGCCCGTCCGCGTTCAGCAGATAGGCCAGCTCGTCGAGGGCCGGCGGCTCGTCGTCCACCGCGAGCACGACCAGGCTCACGGGCGAACCCCCGGGTGGAACTTCGGAATCCGCATGCTCACTTTCGTCCCCGCTCCCGGCGCCGTCTCCACCACGAGGCCGAACCGGTCGCCGAAGACCGTGCGCAGCCGCTCGTCCACGTTCGAGAGGCCGACGTGCCGCCCGGCCTCGTCACCCGTGCCGTTGGACGCCACCGCCTCGGCGACCCCCGCCGCCAGCGCCGCCGGATCCATGCCCACCCCGTCGTCCTCGACCGTGATGTGGCACTCGGCGCCGGCATCACGAGCTTCGATGCCCACCATACCGACGCCCGGCTTGCGGGACAGTCCGTGCCGGACCGCGTTCTCGACCAGCGGCTGCAGGCACAGGAACGGCAACCCGACCGGCAGCACCTCGGGCGCGATCCGCAGGCGCACCTGGAGCCGGTCGCCGAACCGCGCGCGCTCGATGGTCAGATAGCGGTCGATCGAGCGCAGCTCCTCGGCCAGCGTGGTGAAGTCGCCGTGCGCGCGGAACGAGTAGCGGGTGAACTCGGCGAACTCCAGGATCAGCTCCCGGGCGCGCTCCGGATCGGTGCGCACGAACGACGCGATCGCGGTGAGCGCGTTGTAGATGAAGTGCGGGCTGATCTGGGCCCGGAGCGCGCGGACCTCGGCGCGGGCCAGCCGCTCGCGGGAGGAGTCGAGCTCGGCCAGCGCCAATTGCGAGCCCGCCCACCGGGCCGTCTCCATGGTGGCCTGCACGAGCCCGGGCGCGGGATGGCTGTCGGCGACCGCGACCAGCGCACCGAGCGCCTGTCCGTCCGCGCCGGTCAGCGGGGCCACCACGGCGCCGCGCACGATGCAGTCGACCCGGTCGCAGGGCAGGTCGCCGGCGCTCAGCACGACGGACCGGTTCGCGGCGACGGACCGGCGGGCGGCCTCGGCGAACTGGTCGCCGTGGTGGCTGCCGCGCCCGTCGAAGGCGAGGCAGCGTTCGCCGTCGGTCACGGTCAGGCCCGGCGCGCCGACCAGCCGGCGCAGATGGCGTGCGGCCTTGCCTGCGGAGGCTTCCGTCAGGCCCGTACGCAGCGGCTCGGCGGCCAGGGAGGCGGAATGCAGGACGTCGTACGTGGCTCGCTGCCCCGCCGTCGCGACGCCGCGGCGGGCACGCAGCCGCAGCACCGCCACCACCGCCCCGGCGAGCGCGGCCAGGACGGCGACGACGGCGACCGCGTTGACGATCTGTCCGCCCATGCGGGCATCCTGGCCCCAACCGGACGAAAGCGCTAGTAGGCGCCCTTCTGCTTGAGCACGACGCCGACCGTGCGCCAGAGAATGCCCAGGTCGTAGGTGAGCGACCAGTTGTCCACGTAGTAGAGGTCGAGCCGGACCGCCTCGTCCCACGACAGGTCCGAGCGGCCGGACACCTGCCACAGCCCGGTGATGCCGGGCCGCACCAGCAGCCGGCGGCGCACGTCGCCCAGGTAGTCGCCGTCGTCGGCGGGCAGCGGCCGCGGGCCGACCAGCGACATCTCGCCCTTGAGCACGTTGAACAGCTGCGGCAGCTCGTCGAGGGACGTGTTGCGCAGCTTCGAGCCGAAGGCGAAGATCCGCGGGTCGTTCTTCATCTTGAAGAGCATGCCGTCGGAGTCGTTGAGTTCCTCGAGGCTGGCCTTGCGCTCCTCGGCGTCGACGTACATGGTCCGGAACTTCCAGACCCGGAACGTCCGGCCCTCGTGGCCGACCCGGGGCTGACGGAAGAACACCGGGCCGGGATCCGAGAGCCGGATGCCGATCGCGATGACCGCCAGGATCGGGCTCAGGAACAGCAGGCCCAGGAACGCCGCGACCCGGTCGATGAGGTTCTTGACCAGCCAGCCGGGGCCGGACAGCGTCGGCTCCTCGACGTGCAGCAGCGGCAGGCCCTCGATCGGGCGGATGTGCACGCGCGGGCCGGCGATGTCGGTGAGCTGCGGCGCGACCACGAGGTCGACGCCGGTGCCCTCCAGCTGCCACGCGAGGCGGCGCAGCTCGCCGGGCTCGGAGCTGGCGGAGCCGCAGACCGCGATCGTGTCGGCACCGACCTCGCGGACCAGGGCGAGCACGTCGCGGCCCGCGTAGACGGGGATGGGGGTCTCGATCCCCCGGGCTGCTGCATAGCCGTCGGTTATGTGGATGGCGACGGGTATCAGGCCGGCGGCGGGGCTGCGGGTGACCGCGGTGTAGACCTCGAGCGCCTCGGGCAGCGTGCCGACCAGGATCATCCGGTGTGCGCCGTGGCCGGTCTTGCGCCGGGCGACGTGCAGGACCTGCCGCGCCGAGACCCGGCAGAAGAGGATGAAGATCAGGGCGGCGACCGTGACATAGGCGATCGTCAGACGCGACAGCTGGGTCTTCGTGCTGAACGCGAGCAGCGACACCATGGCCACGATCGCGACGAAGGCACGGACGACGCGTTTGTACTCCTCGCTGCCCAGGCCCAGATAGCGGCGGTCGTAGCTGCCGTTGCCCCAGAGGACCGTCAGCCAGGCCAGCGGCAGGGCGACGAAGGCCATGAGGAAGAAGATCTCCTCGCGGCCCTGGAAGCCCGACCGGGCCTTCTCGAAGAAGTTGACCGCCAGCCAGCTCGCGAAGAGGGTGGAGACGAGATCGAGCAGAACCAGGATCAGCGTGTACGGGCGGTGCCAACGCGAGATCCTGCGGTGGCCGCGCGTCCGCACGGATCGGGGGACGCCGGAACTCGGCGGTGGCTCCTGTTGCCACTCGAAGCTGTCGTACGGCATACCGCTCCGGCTGTCGGTGGTGCTGGTCGCCGGGCGATGGAGGCTCGTGGTCACCTCGCCTGTGTCCTCCCGTATCACGGACTGCCCACACCGAGAACGTTACGCACCGCCACGACCCCGGGGACCCCGGCGGGCCGCCGGACCCCCCTCACGCCGTGTCGACGCGTGGGGACCGGGCCACTATACCGATGGAACGACGCAGAAGAAGGGGACGTTGTGGCAGCTTTCGCCGGGGATCTTCGCAGTGCCCCGAAATAGCTACGGTAAGTGACCGGAGCAAGGCTCAGCGGATCAACTTCGACATGCGCCGGTCGGCCAGCGGCTTGCCGCCCGTCTGACAGGTCGCGCAGTACTGCAGGCTCTTGTCGGCGAAGGACACCTCGCGGATCGTGTCGCCACAGACCGGGCACGGCAGGCCGGTCCGGGCGTGCACCCGCATCCCGGCGCGCTTCTCGCCCTTGAGCTCGGCGGCGCGCTGCCCCACCGAGCGCGTGACGGCATCCGTCTCCACCTGACGCGTCGCCTCGTACAGCGTGGTGATCTGCTCCTCGCTCAGCTTCTTGGTCATCGCGAACGGCGACATCCGGGCCACGTGCAGGATCTCGTCGGAGTAGGCGTTGCCGATGCCGGCGAGCACCTCCTGGTCGGTCAGGACGCCCTTGACCTGCCCGTTGCGACTTTGGATCCGGGCGGCGAACTCGTCCCTGCCGACCGTGAGCGCGTCCGGGCCGAGGCGCGACACGCCGGGAACCGTGCCCGGATCGCGTACGAGATAGGCGGCCAGCGACTTCTGCGTGCCCGCCTCCGTCAGGTCGAAGCCCGACCCGTCGTCGAGCCGGACCCGGATCGCGATCGGCCCGCTGCCCGGCTTGAGCGGCGCGGGCGACTTGAACGCGTCCCGGTAGTGCAGCCAGCCGGCCCGCGCCAGATGCACGATCAGGTGCAGGTCGTCGCCGAGCCCGACGTCGAGGAACTTGCCGTGCCGCCCGGCGCCGGTGACCGGCAGGCCGGCGACCACGGAGGGCGGCGGATCGTAGGTCTTCAGCGCGCTGAACGAGGACACCTCGAAGCGCTCCACGGTGCGGCCGACCGCACGCTCCCGCAGGTAAGCGGCGAGCGCCTCGACCTCTGGCAGCTCAGGCACAGCTCCACGGTAGCGTTTCCCGCCGTGAAGGTCGTCGTTGCGCACAACCGTTACCGCGAAGCGATCCCCTCCGGGGAGAACGTGATCGTCGACACCGAGATCGCCCAGCTCGCCGAGGCGGGTGTCGAGGTGCTGCCGTTCCAGCGCTCCTCCGACTCCATCGGCGACCTCCCGGCGGTGGAGAAGGCCCTGCTGCCCGTCTCCCCGATCTGGGGCCGGGCGGCGCAGCGCGACCTCGCCGAGCTCCTCGAGCGGGAACGTCCGGACGTGCTGCACCTGCACAACCCGTACCCCCTGCTCTCGCCCTGGGTGATCCGCACCGCGCACGCGCACGGCGTGCCGGTCGTGCAGACGGTCCACAACTACCGGCAGGTCTGCTCGTCGGGGCTCTACTTCCGCGACGGGCACAACTGCACCGACTGCCGGGGCAAGGCGTTCGGCTGGCCGGCCGTCCAGCACAAGTGCTACCGCGGCTCGTCGGCCCAGAGCGTCCTGATGGCCACCACGCTCGCCGTGCACCGGCCGACCTGGAAGTCCGTGGACCGCTTCATCGCCCTCACCGGCCGGATCGCGGATCACCTGCGCGACTACGGCATCCCCGATGAGCGCATCGTCGTCAAGCCCAACGGGCTGCCCGACCCGGGCGAGCCGGCCCCGCTCGGCGAGGGCTTCCTGTACGCCGCCCGCCTGTCCCCGGAGAAGGGCCTGCCCCTGCTCCTCGACGCGTGGCGGCGGCACCCCGACGGCGCCCTCGGGCAGCTGCGCATCGCCGGCGACGGTGAGCTCCGCCCGCTCGCCGAGCAGGCGGCCCGCGACCGCCACGACGTGACCTACCTGGGTGCCCTGGACCGTGCGGGCATGACGGCCGCCCGCAACGCCGCGGCAGTCATCGTGGCCGTGCCGACCTGGAACGACGTGCTCCCGACGGTGATCCTCGAGGCGATGGCGGCCGGCCGGCCCGTCCTCGGCACCGACGTGGGCGGCATCCCGTACCTCCTCGGGGTGCAGGAAACCCCCGACCCGGCCGGCTGGGCCGTCCCGCCGGACCCGGCGTCCCTCGCCGCGGCCCTGCCGATCGCCCGTGCCGAGGCGGCCGCGCGGGCGGATGCCGCCCGGGAGCGCTACCTGCGCGCCTTCCACCCCGGCGTGGTCACGCGGCAGCTGCTCGACATTTACGCCAACCTCACGGAAAACTCACAGGCCACGCCTGGATAGAGGCGAGCTGTGGCGGGGAAGCTCCGCGGCATGACCTCTCGCCGCGACGTTCTCCTCGGTGCTCTTCTCCTGGCCGGTGGTGGCGCCGCGGGCTATGCCCTGCGTTCTCCCGCTGAGCCCGCGCCGTCGCCCACTACCGCGGCCCCCGCTCCGCGTTTCCGATCGCGCCCCGACCTCGACCCGCCTGCCGTGACGATCACGACGGCGGCCACCGGCACGACCCCGGGGCTGATCTTCCTGACCCCGTTCGCCGGCGCGACGGGCCCGCTGATCGTCGACCAGAAGGGCACGCCGGTCTGGTTCCGCACCGTGCCCCCGCCGGCCACGGTCGCGATCGACTTCAAGGCCCAGCAGTATCGGGGGAAGCCGGTCCTGACCTGGTGGGAGGGCACCATCGGCGGCACCGGCGGCCAGGGCGTCGGGCAGGGCGAGTTCGTCATCGCGGACACCGCCTACCGCGAGATCACCCGGGTACGCGCGTTCGGCACGGAACAGGCCGACCAGCACGACTTCGTGATCACCCCGGAGGGCACCGCACTGTTCTGGGTCTACGACCCGATCCCGTACGACCTGACCCCGGCCGGCGGCGCGGCCGACGGCGTCCTTCACGAGGGCGTGCTCCAGGAGATCGACATCAGCACCGGCGAGCGGCTGTGGGAGTGGCGCTCGATCAAGCACGTCGCCCTCGACGAGTCGTACGCGCCGGCACCGACCGGCGAGTCGGAGCACCTCCCGTACGACTACTTCCACCCCAACTCCGTCGGCCTCGACACCGACGGCAACCTCCTGGTGTCGGCCCGCCACACCTGGGCGCTCTACAAGATCAATCGCAGGACCGGCGACGTGATGTGGCGCATCGGCGGCAAGAAATCCGACTTCACCGTCGACGAGAAGTCCGCGTTCAGCTGGCAGCACGACTTCCGCCGCCGCCGCGACGGCAGCTACAGCATCTTCGACAACGCGGCCGGCTTCACCACCGAGAAGGAGCAGTCCCGCGGCCTGATCTTCAAGGTCGACGAGCAGGCCAAGACGGTCACCTTCATCCGGGAGTTCCTGCACCCCGGCAAGCTGCTCGCCCCGACACAGGGCAGCTTCCGGGAGACGGCGGACGGCGGCTCCTTCGTCGGCTGGGGTCAGATGCCCTACTTCACCGAGTACGCCCCGGACGGGACCATTCGCCTGGACGGACACCTGCCGCTCGACAACCAGTCCTACCGTGCCTACAAGGCCGAGTGGCCGGGCGCCCCCGCCGACCAGCCGGCCCTCGGCCTGCGCGTCGAGGGCGGCAACGTCGTCGTCAACGCCAGCTGGAACGGCGCGACGAACGTGGCCCGGTGGCGGGCGCGCTCGGGCAGCCAGCCGGGGCAGCTCACCCAGCCGGTCGAGGCGGCCGCCACCGGCTTCGAAACCGAACTGACCGTCCCGGGCATGGTCGAATACGTCGTCGTCGACGCCCTCGACGAGTCCGGCAAGGTCCTGGGCAGCTCCTCAGCCATCCCCGTCCGCATCTGAAGCGTCTCCGTGAACGCGCCCGCGGCACAGGCGGCGGACGCGATCCGCCGAGGTAGGCTTCCACGGTTCTGAGCAGCACCGATGATCGGAGCAGAGATGCAGCTGAGCCAGGTCCTCGACGTCATCGAGGGGCTCCTGCGAGCCAGCGAGCATCCGGACATCGCCGAGATCGAGCGGTACGGCACGCTCGGCGCGCCCTGGGACCCGCGTGACCTCCAGCCCGGGGGCTCCATCACGGGCGTGAAGATCCGGCACCAGTCGACCTCCACGTCGGCGCTCTACGGCTCGCTCCGCTCCGGGCAGAAGCCGGTGCCGATCCCGGACACCCTGCCGTCGCCGAAAAGCGGGCGAGCGCAGCGTCTGCCGATCCTCGTCGTGCAACTGCTCGACGTCGCCCGGCCGGAACAGTTCCGGTCCTGGCAGCTCGTCGCGCTTCCGGGGATCGGCCCGACCGGCGCTCAGGGCGCCGCTCCGGCCGGCGTGCACATCGAGTGCGCGGACGGCACCTCGATGCTGCTGCAGTCACAGTCGACCGGAGCCATGGTCGGCGATGAACCGGACGACGAGCCGTTCCCCGACTACGTCATCCCCGCCACCGTCAAGGACTGGCAGAAGCAGACGGCATAGATCCACGGCGCTGATACCGGTGCGCAAATGGTCGAGGTCAAGCCGCCAGCCGACCAGGTAGACAGGTGGTCTGCGTACTCCATCCCCCGAAGGAGTAGGAATGGCACCTCAAGGCGCATGTCCGGACTGCGGCGCGCGGCTGGACGGTGAACGTGCCCGGCCCCAACCGGCCGCCGGTGCGCGGGAAGTCGGTCGACGTCACCCGGGGCGCGTCGGTGACCCACCAGGCCCAGCCGCCGGCGCTCTCCGACTGCGCATACGCGTTCCGGGCGACGACGCTGACGTGGTGGTTGCCCCGCTCGGTCATCGTGTATCGGAACCGCGTGACGCCGGGCGCGGTCGGCCGGAGGATCTGCGTGGCGCTCGGGTCGTTGTTCAGCGTCGATCTTGTTTGCACGCCCGGTCGTCACTCCGGGGCGTTCAGGACGCTGGGGCCGCTCCGCGGGCGGCGCCGGTCGTCAGTCCGGGGGCGTGCACGACACGCTGGGCCTGATCCGCGGGCGGCGCTGGTCGTCAGTCCGGGGCGTGCAGTATGCGCTGGGGGCCGGCGCCGCGGGCGGCCAGGCTGTCCTGCGGATTGACGAGCTTGCACTTCTGCAGCGACAAGCATCCGCACCCGATGCACCCCGTGAGCTGGTCCCGGAGCCGCTCCATCATGACGATGCGCTCCTCGAGTTTCTTCTGCCAGCGCGCCGACAGATGCGCCCAGTCGGCGCGGGTGGGGGTGCGGTTCTCCGGCAGGGCCGCCAGGGCTTCGCGGATCTCCTCGAGGGACACGCCGACCTGCTGGGCGATGCGGATGAACGCGACCCGCCGCAGCTCGTGCCGTTCGTAGCGCCGCTGGTTGCCGCCCGTGCGCGTGGAGCGGATCAGGCCTTCGCGTTCGTAGAAGCGGAGCGCCGACTGGGTCACCCCGCTTCGGGCGGCCATGTCGCCGATCGTCAGCAACTCCACGCGCGTACCCCTTGAGTTGAAGTGAACTTCAGCTACCAGACTCAGCCTATGACCATGACGATCGAAGGACCAGAGGTTCTGGCGCCTCTACTCATCCGGATCACCGGGGACGAGAAGCATCTTCCGAGCGCCTACTCCACGCTCGATGTGTTGTGGGTGCTCTACGACCGCGTGCTACGCGTCGATCCGGCGACCGTGGACGCCCCCGACCGGGACCGGTTCCTGTTGTCCAAGGGGCACGGGCCCGCCGCCTACTACGCCGTCCTGGCCGCGAAGGGGTTCTTCCCGGTCGGCTGGCTCGACGACGTCGGCGGGCGGGACAACCCGTTGGGACATCACCCCGATCGCGTACGGGTCCCCGGGATCGAGATTGGCACCGGCTCACTGGGTCACGGGCTCGGGCTCGCCGCCGGCACCGCGCTCGGGCTGCGCGCGCAGGGCTACACCGAGGCGCGCGTGTTCGTGCTGGTGGGCGATGCCGAGCTCGACGAGGGCGCCAACCACGAGGCGATCGCGTTCCTCGCGGCCACCGGGCTGCCCGTGACCGCGATCGTGATCGACAACCGGTCCGCGACGCACGGGTGGCCGGGCGGGATCGGCCTGCGGTTCCCCGGCTGGCGGGTCTCCGATGTGGATGGCCGGGATCACGACGCGCTCGAGCAGGTGCTGCGGCGGACCGACGAGCCCCACGTCGTCATCGCGCACGTCGAGCGGAAGGGACACTGATCATGCGGGACACCTTCGTCACCACGACGGACGAGCTGCTGGCCGAGGATCCGCGGACCGCGCTGGTGCTGGCCGACATCTCCGCGGACGCGTTCGAGCCGGCCCGGCGACGCCATCCGGACCGGGT
>CAKUMG010000154.1 GCA_934667465.1 uncultured Actinoplanes sp.
GTGTCGGGATGATCACCGAGCTGTGTCCTGCTGTCATGACATTTCACCCTCCCCGGCGGATCGGTGCGCGTTCCCACCTGCGCCGACCGGTTCCGGGGCGGGCGCCGGGCGAATCGCGAAAAGGGGCAGGAACACCTGCACGAGCGGACCGATCGCGAGGGCGTACAGGATGGTCCCGATGCCGGCGGTGCCGCCCAGCAGGAAGCCGACCGCGAGCACGAGGATCTCGATGCCGGTGCGGACCACCCGGACCGACAGCCGCGGGAACCGTCCGACGAGGCCGGTCATCAGGCCGTCGCGCGGGCCGGGGCCGAGGTCCGCGCCGAGGTACATCGCGGTGGCGACGGCGTTGAGCAGCACCCCGCCCACCAGGTACGCGATCCGGGCCGGCAGGGTCTCGCCCGGGTTCAGCACCGCGAGGGCCAGGTCGGCGGCCGGTCCGACGACGATCACGTTGGCGATCGTGCCGATCCCGGGGCGCTGGCGCAGCGGGATCCACAGCAGCAGTAGCGGGATGCCGGTGACCAGGACGACCACGCCGATGCTGAGCCCGGTCACCTGCGACACACCCTGGTGGAACGTGTCCCACGGGTTGAGGCCCAGGGCGGCCTCCACCATCAGGGCGATGCTGACGCCGTAGAGCACCAGTCCCACGGCGAGCTGGGGCAGGCGGCGTTTGCCAAGATCCGTCATGAGTGCCACTCTGAGGGCCAATCTGCCGCGGTGGGAGAGCCAATTCGGGGGAGGTGGCCGTGACGACGACCATGCGCGGGGGCCAATTGGCCCGGTTGCTGGGCCAGTGGAACGCTTTGCCCGGCCCGCACCGTAGCCCCGACTACGCCGCCCTGGCGACCAGGATCCGCGGGCTGCTCAGCGACGGGCGCCTGCCCCTCGGGGTCAGACTGCCCGCGGAGCGCGAGCTGGCCACCGCGCTCGGCGTGAGCCGCACCACGGTCACCGCCGCCTACCGGGAGCTGCGCGAGAGCGCGCACCTGACCAGCCGGCGCGGCGCCGGCAGCTGGACCACGCTGCCCAGCGGGCACCGCGTCGGCACCTCCGGCCTGTGGACCCCCGACGACGACATGGACATGATCGACCTGGGCGTGGCGGCGTCGGCCGCGCCCGGGGAACTGGTCGCCGCCGCCCGGGCCGCCGCCGAGGAGCTGCCCCGGTTCCTGGGCACTGTCGGATATCGGCCGACCGGGCTCGGGGAGCTGCGGGACGCCGTCGCCGCCGGGTACACGCGCCGCGGCGTACCGACGAGTGTCGAACAGGTTTTGATCACCAGCGGCACGCAGCAGGCCCTGGACCTCTCGCTGCGGCTGCTCTCCCCGCCCGGCACCACCGTGCTCGTGGAGACGCCGACCTACCCGAACGCGCTCGCCGCCCTCGCCGCCCGCCGCGCCCGGATCAGCACCCACGGGCTCGACGCGCACACCGGCTGGGACGGCGAACTGCTGCTCGGGGCGCTGCGCCAGACCCGGCCGCGGCTCGCCTACCTGATCCCCGAGTTCCAGAACCCGACAGGCCTGCTCATGCCCGCCGACCTGCGCGAACGCCTCGTCGCCACCGCGCACACCGCCGGCACCGAGCTGGTCGTCGACGAGTCCTTCGTGGAACTGCCGCTCGACACCGACGAGATGCCGCCCCCGGTCGCGCTCTTCGACAGGCACTCCCGCGTCGTGTCCATCGGCGGCATGAGCAAGCCCTACTGGGGCGGACTGAGGATCGGATGGGTACGCGCCTCCGCGCCGCTCGTTCAGCGCCTAGCCGCCCTGCGCGTCGGCGTCGACATGTCCAGCCCCGTCCTCGAACAGCTCGTCGCCGTCCACCTCCTCCGCGACAGCGCCACCATCGTCGCCGCCCGCCGTGCCGAACTCCGCGCCCGCCGAGCCGTCATGGTCGCCGCCGTCCGTTCGCACCTCCCGGAATGGCACTTCGCCGAACCCGCCGGCGGCATGGCCCTCTGGGCGGAACTCGACGGCCCGATCTCCAGCGCCCTGGCCCGCGCGACCGAGGACGTCGGCGTGCGGCTCGCGCCGGGCCCGCGCTTCGGCCTCGACGGGACGCTCGAACGCTTCCTCCGCCTGCCCTACACCCTGCCCCCCGACGACCTGACCGAGGCCGTCCGCCGCATCGCCGCGGTCCGCCACGACCTGGACCGGGTCGCCCGCCCCTCCTGGCGCACCCCGTCCGTCATCACCTGACCCCCGCCTCCTCCCGCGCTGCGAGGCGCGCCCACCGCACCGCGAGCCGCATCGGGTGTACCCGGGCCGCGCCTGCTGCACGCGAGCCGCGCCGGTGACTGCGTCTGCCGGATCACCTGCCGTGCCCGGGTCGCAGCCGGACTTCGTTTCCCGCCGCCTCCGTCGTCGGGTGCCGGCCGCCCGCGTGGCTCAGTGACCCTCCGCCAACCCGGGCCGACCTCCAGGTGCGCCGCCGCATCACGAGACGGGCGGCTGCCCACTTGACGATGCACGATCATGCCGAGAAGAGTGCACCAATATAGAGGCATCTATGAGTTACTGCCAAGCTTTGGCATCTTCCCGTCTTCAACACCTCCACCGTTGGCACGCGCCGCGTCGACTGCGACGGATTCGATCCACACAAAAAGCTGCGCCGCACCCAACAGTAGTTGGTTGCAGTCCTTGCTTTCGATTGCAATACCTTGATGCACGATGAGATTTCTCCGCGCAGTCAACCTCTTGATCAGCTTGAAGAGCCGCTGATTCGCAAGACGAAGAGAAACGCCGAAGGTTTTGAGGTAGAAGCCATCAACGAGGTCGTCGAGGTTGGATATCGCACCAAGGCCCTTGAGCCGCTCCGCCGTCGCGTGTTCCTTGACGATCTTCTTTGCTTTCACTTCACAGGCGATAGCTGCCGTCAGGACTGCCCTCTGAGTGTCTACGCCCTCGTCACCCTCCGCCATCGCCCGCGCGTCGGAAAGCATCGCCTCGGCAGTAGGTGGCGAACCGGTCAGCACATCACCATGAACCGCATCGAGCTGAGTCGCGGACACCGCCACGCCTGCGTGAAGCCACGTCACCGTCTGCTTGTCCCCGAATGCCATCAGCCCGCGGCCCGCAGCCACATCGAACAGATGCCCACGCCCATACTGCTGGGGAAGAGCTGCGGTGATGCCTAGCCAGGGCTGTCCGGCCATCGATCGCACGTGCGAAACCCACGCATGGGCAACATGTTGAGCGACGGAGAACCCACGCTCCCAAGCCGCAGTCGTCTTCACATCGAAGCGGTATCGGGGCCCGTCATCGGCATCACGGGTGTCCGCAGCGGCTCGGTCCTTGTCCTTGGCTGACAAGACGAAATCGAATTCGACGTAAACCTCAACGATGTGGACGACGGCCGGCGGTTGGCTGCCGACATCGACCAGGGCCGACGCAACAGTCACGCACGGACTAGGCGGCACCTCAGGCTCATTGTCGCGGTGGAAGTCGTTCCAATTCCGCGGCAGCGCCAGCACGACCTCACATCCGTCCATAGTCCACGAGTACCGTCGACCCAACGCGTCGGGCGTCACCCAAAGTCCGGGCACTTTGAAACGGACAACGGCCGCGATTCGGGCCTCACTGTCAGGGTCTTCCCGGGTTGCTCGCACGGGGTAATCTTCTCAAGCTTGGCAAATGGAATTTGAGCCCGGTCGCAACGATCGATCGGGACGATTCGTTCTACGGGCAGATGTATCGATGCACTCTTATTGGCGATAGCACTGCAGAGCGGCGGCAGGGGGACGGGCCAGCCATTGGGCGCACTCACATGCCGCGATCCGCACATGAATCACCCGCGCCCGTTCACACGGCCGTGAGCAGGCCGGATGAGATCGTCGCGCCGGGTCGTCGGTGGAGCCGGCGCGTGCAGGCGAATGGGATGACCCGTGATTGGCGAAAGAACCAGCGCACGAGGTGAACGGCATCATGGCCGGGTGCGCGCGACGCAGCGGGCAACCGGAAGCGGGCGCAGTGGCGGATGACAGGGGTGACGATCCCGGGCACCCCCGCACGCTCAAAGAGCGCAGGCTGACATGCTCGCCAATCTGACCGCATGAGTCACCGGCTCTGCCAACTAGAGCTGACCCGCGGGTCCGGGGCCGCTACCGCGGCCGGACCCGCGTAGACGCCGCGTGCGGCTCAGACTCGGAAGCGGGCGGTGCGCAGGCTTTCGTCGCCCGTGACCTCCACGGACGTGATGCGCTGGCGGCCCGAGATGAACAGGACCAGTTCGCTCGGGGCGCCGAGGAGCGTCGCCCGGGGGTGGCCGTCGCCGAGCTGGAAGACGCCGAAGCCGGGCGCCTCCACGCGGATCGGGTGGTAGTGGCGCAGGGTCAGCCGCGACGTCAGCTTCACGGCCTTCCAGAGCGCGGCCTCGTGCGCGTGCGAAAGCACCCGGGGTTCCCATCCCGGCTGGGCGCGGCGCACGTCCTCGTGGTGGACGAACATCTCCACGCCGTTGGCCAGCTCGTCGGTGAGGGTGTTGCTGACCAGGCTCCACGCGGGCGGGGTCCGCACGTCGGCGACGAGGTCCTCGAAGGGTCGCGCGGCCGTCGTCAGGCGCACCTTCTCCCCGTGCGCGGCGAGCGGCTTGACGTACTCGCCGAGCATCGCGTCGGGCCGCCGGTCCCGGGTGACGACGTGCGCGGCGAGGTCGCGGGTGGTCCAGCCCTCGCACACCGTCGGCAGGTCGGGGCCGGTCGCGGCCAGCAGATCGGCGAGCAGACGACGTTCCGTACGCGCATAGTCCGTCATGCGTCGATGCTATGCGGGCCGCCCCGGCGGCGCTCGGGGGAGCCGCTCAATCGTCGCCGGAGTCGTCCAGGGTGAGGGACGGGCGGCCGGCGGTGCAGTCGACGTCGAACGTGACGTGGTCGCCGCCGTCGGTGGTGCTGCGGAACTCGCCCTCGTCGCCGTCGCGGTCGTGCAGGGCGTAGCCGTCGCGCGGGGACATGCTGACGATCTCGGCGTCGTCGCCGGTGCAGCGGACGACGACCGTACCCGCCCGCGTCGTGAGGGTGTGAGCAGCCGCACCACCGAGGCCGGCGGACGCCGAGACCGCCGGCGAGGGGGCCGCGGGTGGGAGGGCGCGCAGTTTGCGGGCCACCTCCGCCTCGGTCAGCGGCGCGCTCTGCGCGGAGGTGAGGCCCGCGCCGATGACGTCGAGCGCGGCGATGCCGGCCCCGACGGCCAGGGCGGCCGCGGCGGTCCAGCCGGCCAGGACGGGCAGCGTACGACGGTTCACCCTGTGAACTATGCCTCCACCAGGGATAAGGCGGAGCGTGGGCGACGCTAAGAGACGGTTAAGAAGGCGGCCCGGGGCGTGCCGGGCGGATAGCGTGCTCAGGTGGCTCACCTGCTTCTCATCGAGGACGACTCCGCGATCAGGACCACCCTGCTGCGCGCGCTGCGCGAGCGGGGGCACGCGGTGGCGGCGTCGCACACCGCCATGGACGGGCTGCAGACCGCGCTGGCCGAGCGGCCGGAGCTGGTGGTGCTCGACCTGGGGCTGCCCGACCTCGACGGGCGGGAGCTGCTGCGGATGCTGCGAGCGGTGAGCGCCGTGCCGGTGATCGTCGCGACGGCGCGGGACGACGAGGCGGAGATCGTCCGGGTGCTCGACGCGGGCGCGGACGACTACCTGGTGAAGCCGTTCACCGCGGCGCAGCTCGACGCGCGGGTCCGGGCCGTGCTGCGCCGCGGCGCGGCGGCCGGGGCGGGGCCGGTCGCGCTGACCGTGGGCGGGCTCCGGATCGACGCGGGCGCGCGGACGGCGTCGCTCGACGGGGAGTCGCTGGACCTGACGCCGCGCGAGTTCGACCTGCTGCACCACCTGGCGGGCAGGGCGGGGCAGGTGGTCACCAAGCGGGAGCTGCTCAGCGAGGTGTGGCAGGTCCCGTACGGCGGCGCCGACAAGACCGTCGACGTGCACCTCTCGTGGCTGCGGCGCAAGCTCGGCGAGACCGCCCAGCAGCCGCGCTACCTGCACACCGTGCGCGGGGTGGGCGTACGGCTCAGCGAGCCCGCATGAGACGCCGGCTCACCCTGCTCGTCGCGGCGACGACCTGCCTGGTCCTGATCGCGTTCCTGGTGCCGCTCGCGCTGCTCGTGCGGCAGGTGGCCGAGGACCGCGCGGTCAGCCGGGCCACGCAGGTGGTGCAGACGATCGTGCCGCTGATCGGCACGTACGACGACGCGCAGCTGGTGTCGTCCCTGGAAGGTCAGCCGCTGCCGGTGAGCGTGTTCACACCCGCCGGTACGGTGCTCGGGGCGCAGGCCGGGCGCAGCGCCGCCGTCCGCCTGGTCGCCGCCCAGGTCCAGTACCTGACCGTCGAGACGCCGGCGGGACGCGAGGTGGTCGCCGGGGTGCAGAGCAACCGCGGCACGTACGTGGTCCGCGCGCTCGTCCCCGCCGCCGAGCTCACCAGCGGCGTCGCGCGGTCGTGGCTCGTGCTCGCCGCGCTCGGGCTGGCGCTCGTGCTGTTCGGGCTGCTGCTGGCCGACCGGCTCGCGCGATCCCTGGTCGCCCCGATCGCCGACCTGTCCGCGGTGTCGCACCGGCTGGCCCGCGCCGAGCTGTCCGCGCGCGCCAGCCCCGCCGGGCCGCCCGAGGTGCGGGAGGTCGCCGGGGCGCTCAACCACCTCGCCGGGCGCATCCAGGACCTGCTGCGCGAGGAACGCGAGCAGGTCGCCGACCTGTCGCACCGGCTGCGTACCCCGCTGACCGCGCTGCGGCTGGAGGTGGAGTCGCTGCGCGACGAGGAGGAGGCGGCCCGGGTCGCCGCGGCCGCCGACCGGATCGAGCTGGCGGTCACGACCGTGATCCGGCAGGCCCGGCGGCGCGGCGAGGAGCGGCAGGTCTGCGACGCCACGGCGGTGGTCCGGGAGCGGGTCGCGTTCTGGACGGTGCTGGCGGAGGACACCGATCGGGAGGTACGGGTCTCGCTGCCCGATCTTCCGCTTCCGGTGGCCGTGCCGGCCGACGAGCTCGGGGCGGCGCTCGACGCGTTGCTCGGCAACGTCTTCGCGCACACGCCCGACGGGACGGCCCTGGGGGTGACGCTCCGCTCCCTCGCGCCGCACGACGTGACCGGCGCGGACGGAAGTGCGGGCGGGGGTGTCGAGCTGACCGTGCGGGACGAGGGGCCCGGCATCCCGGCAGAGCGGCTGGAGCGCGGCACGTCGGGCAGCGGCTCGACCGGGCTGGGGCTCGACATCGCGCGCCGGGCGGCGGAGGCGGGCGGCGGCGCGCTGACCGTCGGCGGCGCACCGGGCGGCGGGGCCCTGGTCCGGCTCACCTTCCCGCCCGGTCCCGGCCGGTCTTAACCGGGTCTTAGCGATCGCACAGCGTGCCGCTAGGCCGGGAACAGTGATCTTGGTGGTGTTGGTTCACACGACACACCGGAGGTTCCCATGATCAGGATTCGTACCGTTGCCGCGCTGGGCGCCGGGGCCGTGGCCGCCCTGGCCATCGGCGGGACCGCGTTCGCATCGGACCGCGACGACATCGTGCCGATGAAGCCGAACGGGGATGTCATCGCCGCGCCCTCCGAAAGCGCCCCGGCGGCGCCCTCCGCGAGCGACCCGACGGCGGCGCTCTCCGCGAGCGACCCGACGGTGGCGCCCTCGACGAGCAGCTCCGCGAGCGACCCGGCGACGGCGCCTTCCGCGAGCACTCCGGCGTCGTCGGGGGCATCGGCGGGCGGCCCGGCGTCCTCCGGGGCGGCGCGGGCCGGCGCGATCAGCCTGGACGAGGCGAAGACGATCGCGCTGAAGGCCGCGGGCGGCGGGCTGGTCGTGGACATCGAGCGCGAGACCGAGCACGGCCGCGCGGTCTGGGACGTCGAGCTCCGCAACGGCACCGTCGAGCACGAGCTCGACGTCGACCGCACGACCGGCGACGTCACCCGCCACGAGAGGGACACCGACGACGACCGCGGCCGCGACGACGACCGCGACGACCGGGACGACCGCGATGACCGGGACGACGACGGCGACGACGACTGAGGGGCGCGGCGGCTGACGGGCGCTACTTGGTCCCGTACGGGATGAATGTCGTAGTGAGCGCGAGCCGCACGACGACGCCCGGGCCGAGACGGCCCGGGCGTCGCCTGTGAAGGGACTGATCAGCTCACGAAGAGCAGGCGGTTCGGGGAACCGGTGCCGGGGCTGGTGACCTTGTTCGGGGTGGACGTGGTGACGAGGCTGTCGCGGACCTGGGCCGGGGTGAAGCCGGTGTTGGCCGCGAGCACGAGAGCCGCGGCGCCCGCGACGTGCGGCGATGCCATCGACGTGCCGCTGATCGTGCTGGTGGCGGTGTTGCTGTTGTACCAGGCCGACGTGATGGACGAGCCCGGCGCGAAGATGTCCAGGCAGGTGCCGTAGTTCGAGTACGAGGCGCGCGCGTCCGTGCTGGTGGTGGCGCCGACCGTGATGGCGGCGGCGACCCGGGCCGGCGAGGAGTTGCACGCGTTCGCGTTGCTGTTGCCGGCCGCGAGGCTGAACGTGATGCCGGCCGAGATCGCCGAGTTGACCGCGTTGTCCAGCGTGGTGCTGACGCCGCCGCCGAGGCTCATGTTGACCACGGCCGGCTTGACCGCGTTGGTCCGCACCCAGTTGATGCCGTTGACCACGCCGGTGGTGGTGCCGCCGCCGGAGCAGTCCAGCACGCGCACCGCGACCAGCTTGGCCTGCTTGGCCACACCGTAGTTGGTGCCGCCGATCGTGCCGGCCACGTGCGTGCCGTGCCCGTCACAGTCGTCCGCGACCGCGTCGTTGTCGACGAAGTCGTAGCCGTAGCTGGCCCGGAAGTCGCTGTGGGTGTAGCGGATGCCGGTGTCGATGATGTAGGCGGTGACGTTCGAAGCCGTCTGGCTGTAGGTGTAGGTCCTGGTCAGCGGCAGGTTCCGCTGGTCGATGCGGTCGATGCCCCAGGTCGCGTTCGACTGGGTGGCCGACAGCGAGACGGTCTGGTTCTGCTCGACGTAGGCCACCGCGGGGTCGGCGGCGAGCCGGGCGGCACCGGCGGCGGACAGGCCCGCCTCGAAGCCGTTGAGGGCGGAGCCGAAGGTGCGCCGGACGCTGCCGGAGTAGTCGCGGGCCAGGTCCGCGGACCGGTCGCCGACCGCGGCGGCGACCCGGGCGCTGCCGGCCTTGCCGCCGACAGCGGAGTCCTTGAGGACGACGATGTAGCTGCCGGGTACGGCCTGCGCCGTGCCGGACAGCAGGACGGTGCCCGTGGCGGGTGCGGCCGCGGCGGGTGCCGAGGTCAGGGCCGCCACGGTGGCGGCCACGATCCCGGCGGCCAGGGCGGCTCCGGGACGAGGGCGTCGAATCGCCATGC
>CAKUMG010000155.1 GCA_934667465.1 uncultured Actinoplanes sp.
GCCCGGGCGATCGCCGAGGAGATGCGTCGCACGCTGAGCGCCCCGGCCCCCGACCCGCCGCTGGGCATCGACGCCGACCTGCGCCCCGAGGGCCGCCAGGGTCCGCTGGTGCGCAGCCTCAACGCCTACGCGCAGTACTACGCCCGCTGGTCCAAGGTCTGGGAGGCGCAGGCCCTGCTGCGCGCCCGCTTCGTCTGCGGCGACGAGGAGCTGGGCCGCGAGTTCGAGCAGCTGGCCGACGGCGTCCGCTACCCGGGCGGCGGCCTCACCCGCGAGCAGGTCGTCGAGATCCGCCGGATCAAGGCGCGCGTCGAGACCGAGCGCCTGCCCCGCGGCGCCGACCCGAACACGCACACCAAGCTGGGCCGCGGCGGCCTGGCCGACGTCGAGTGGGCCGTGCAGCTGCTGCAGCTCCGCCACGCGTACGACCTGCCCGGTCTGCGCCGCACCCGCACCCTCGCCGCGCTGCGCGCCGAGGTCGAGGCGGGCGTGGTCGACCGGGTCGACGCGGCGGCCATGGAGGCCGGGTGGACCCTGGCCGCCGAGGTCCGCAACGCGCTGACCCTGGTCCGCGGGCGGCCCACCGACCAGCTCCCGCGGCACGGCGTGGAGCTCGGCGGCGTCGTGCAGCTGCTCGGCGGCGGCGACCCCGGCGAGTTCGTCGACCGCTATCTGCGGCTCACGCGGCGCTCACGTGCGGCCATGGAACGGGTCATGGATGCGTGAGCTCCCCACGTCCCGGTCGCTGTGGGCCGCGGTGGTGGTCGCCATGCTCGTGCGGCTGCCGTTCGTGTTCACCGGACTGTCCACCGACGAGGGCGGCTACGCGTACGTGGCCCGGCGCTGGGCCGACGGCGACCGGCTCTACGACACCGCGTGGCTCGACCGGCCGCAGGGCTTGCTGCTGACCTACCGGGCGCTGCTGGCGATCGACGGCTCGGGCTGGACGATCCGGGCCGGCATGGTGCTGGCCGGGGCGGTCCTCACCGTCGCCGTGGCGGCGATCGCCTGGCTGCTGGTGGGGCGGGCCGCCGGTCTCGCCGCCGCGTGGATCTACGCGATCGCGGGCCTCGCGCCGCACCTGGAGGGCATGACCTTCAACGGCGAGCTGCTCGCGAGCGTGCCGTCGACCGTGGCGATCGCGCTGGCCGTGTACTGGTGGCGCCGCGAGAAGTCCTGGTGGTGGCTGGCCGGCGCCGGGCTGCTCGCGGGTGCGGCCCTGACCATGAAACAGTCGGGCATCGACGGGCTCGTCGTCGGCGTGGTGCTGCTGGTCTTCCTGCGTCGCTGGTCCGCGCTGCTCGTGTTCGGGGCGGCCGCCGTCGTGCCGCTCGCCGCCTCCGCCCTGCACGGGCTGCTCACCGGGTGGTCGTTCTACTGGACCGCGCTGATCGGCTACCAGCTCGACGCGATGGGCGGCGAGGGGTCCAACGCGTCGACCCGGTGGACGGACCTGGGGCGGCATGCCGGCGACATCGCGCTGGACGTGACGCTGATCCTGCTGGTGTCGCTGCTCGGCTGGCGGCGGCTCGACCGGGGTGGGCGGTGGATCCTCGGCGGCTGGCTGCTCGCCGGGTTCCTCGGCATCAACCTCGGCGGGTCGTACTGGCCGCACTACTTCGTCCAGCCTTACCCCGCGCTCGTGGTGCTGGCCGCGGCGGCGGTGACCGGGCTGCACGTCGCCTGGCGGCGGTGGGCGCTGGGCGCGGTGCTGGTGCTGCCCACGCTGGTGTGGCTCGCGGCGCTGGTGCCGATGCCGGCGCAGCGGCGGGCGGAGACCATCCCGTACGACGCCCTGGCGCGCCGCGACGACCGGATCGCCGCGGTGATCGGCGCGTCCACGGCCCCGGGCGACCGGATCTACGTGCTGGAGTCGGAGGCCTACCTGTACTTCGCGGCGGACCGGGTGTCGCCGTACCGGTACCTGTGGGGCAAGCCGATCGACAAGATCCCAGAGGCGCTGCCGGAGCTGCGGGCGATGCTGGCGTCGCCGGAGCGTCCCGAGCTGGTGCTGCTGGACACGCCGCCGGCCGCGGTCGACCCGAGCGGGGGCATCGCGGCGGACCTCGCCGTGTACTACCGGCCGGAGACGACGGTCGAGGGCGTGCCGATCCTGCGGGCGGTCCGGTGACCGCGGCGCGCGTGCGCTGGCTGGGGTTCGCCGGATCGGTGTGCTGCGCCGCGGACGCCGTGCTGTTCGGCGCGCCGACGTGGATCCGGCGGGGCGTGTCGGTGGCGAGCATCCTGCGGGGGCCCGACGGCGTACTGATCATGCTGCTCTGGATCGCCGGCCTCGCCGCCCTGTGCGCGGCGTGGTGGCTGGGGCGCCGGCTCGACGTCACGAGCGGGTGGATCCGTGCGACGGCGGCGCTGTGGGTGGTGCCGCTGCTGGCCGTGCCGCCGCTGGCCAGCCGGGACATGTACGCGTACGCCTGCCAGGGGAGCCTGTTCGACGCCGGCCTGAACCCGTCGGTCGACCCGCTGTCGGCGCTGCCCTGCCCGTGGATCGAGTCGGTGTCGGTGGTGTGGCGTGACACACCCACCCCGTACGGGCCGGTGTGGATCATGCTTGCCGGGCTGGCGGCCTCGTTCGGGTCGCAGGCCGTGGCGCTGGGGATCTTCCGGGTGTACGAGGTGCTGGCGCTGCTCGGTCTCGCCCTGGTGCTGCCCGCGCTGGCCCGCCGCACCGGGGTGTCCGCGGAGCGGGCGCTGTGGCTGGTGCTGTGCTGCCCGCTGGTCCTGGTGCACCTGATCGCCGGGGGGCACAACGACACGCTCGCGATGCTGCTGCTGGTCGCGGGGCTGGTCCTGGTGCTCGGGCGGAGCTGGCGGCCGGTGCTCGCGGGCGGTGTGCTGCTGGGTGCGGCGGTGCTGGTCAAGGCGACGCTCGGGGTCGTGCTGCCGTTCGCCGCGCTGCTCGCCGCCGGGGGCTTCCGCGCGCTGTTCCCCGGCCGCGGGGGCGTAGATCGGGGGGCGCTGCGCCGAGGCGTCGATCGCGGGGCGCTGGGCCGAGGCGTCGATCGCGGGGCGCTGGGCCGGGTCGCGGCCGTGACCGGGGGAGCGGTCGCCGCGCTGGTGGGGCTGTCGCTGGCGTCGGGTCTCGGGTTCGGCTGGCTGACGGCGCTGTCCGGCGCGGGGGAGTCCCGCAGCTGGACGTCGCCGCCCACGGCGGCCGGCATCGCGGTGAACGCGGTCGGCAAGTGGTTCGGAGCGTCGATCGACGTCGTGCCCGCGGCCCGGAACGTCGCGTTCGTGCTGCTCGCGGTCGCGCTGGTGACGATCTGGTGGCGGTTCCGCGACGGCGACGCCCTCTACGGCGCCGGGCTGGCCCTGCTCGCGGTCATCTTCCTCGCGCCGATCACCCAGCCCTGGTACCTGTTCTGGATCGTGGTGCTGTGGGCGGTCGCCCCGGCCGGTCCGCCACGCTGGTTCCTGATCACCGTGGTGGCCGTGATGTTCCTGATCCTGCCGAACGGGGACGGGGCCTGGAAGCCGCTGCAGGTGCCGCTCGCGTTCGCGGTGACCGGGCTGGCGGGATGGCTGGCGTGGCGGTCCGTGCGATGGCTGCGGGAGCCCGTCCCGTGAGGGTCACGCCGGCGCTGATCCGGTGGGGTGGGCTGGCCGGCAGTGCCGCCACCGCGGGCGCGGCGTGGCTCGGCGGGGCGGGATTCGAGCGGCTGCCCAGCGTGAACCCGGGCACGCTGCTCAGCGGGCAGCGCGGGGTGCTGCTGCCGGTGCTGTGGGTGGCGGGCACGGCGGCGCTGATCCTGGCGTGGTGGTTCGGGCGGCACGTCGTGCCCTCGGTCCGGTGGGCGGTCGTCACGGTGGGGCTCTGGTTCCTGCCCGTGCTGGCGTTCCTGCCGCTGGGCAGCGCGGACGTGTACTCGTACGCGTGTCAGGGCTGGGTCCAGCATGCGGGAGGTGATCCGTACGGCGGGGGTGTGGGCGGGTCCGGGTGCCCGTGGCTGGGCTCGGTGGACCGGACGTGGGCGAGCTCGCCGGCGCCGTACGGGCCGTTCTATCTGCTGCTCTCCGGGTGGGCGGCGGCTGCCGCCGGCTCTTCGCTGCCCGCTGTCATCGTGGGGTTGCGGGTCATCGCGCTGCTCGGGCTCGCGTTGCTCGCGGCGGGGTTGCCTGTGCTCGCGCGGCGTGCGGGCGGGTTGCCGGGGCTCGCGGGGGATGCGGGCGGGCTTGCGGGGCGTGCGGGCGCCGACCCGGCGAAGGCTGTGTGGGTCGTGCTGGCCTGCCCGATCGTAGCGATACACATGGTCTCCGGCGCGCACAACGACGCGGTGATGATGGGGCTGATCGTGGCCGGTCTGGCGGTGGTGGTCCGCTGGCCGCGGCTGTTGTGGGCCGGGGGTGCCGCGCTGGGCCTGGCCGTGGCGGTGAAGGCGACCGCGGTGGTGGTCATCCCGTTCGCCGTACTGCTCGTCTCGCGCGACTGGCGGCGGCTGTGGCGTCCGGCGGTGCCGATCCTGGGCGGCGCGCTCGGGGCCCTCGGCGTCGTGTCGCTGCTGTCGGGCCGCGGCGTGGGCTGGATCGGGGGGCTGCTGCGCAGCGGCGACACCGTGGCGTGGACGTCGCCGCCGACCGCGGTGGGGCTGACGATCGAGCTGGCCACCGGCTACGACGCGGTGCCGGTGACGCGCGCGCTCGGCGTCGCCCTGCTGGCCGTCGTGCTGGTCGTGCTGTTCTTCCGGTGCCTGCGGCGCGGTGACCCGCTCGGCCACGCGGGGCTGGCACTGGCCGCGACGGTGGTGTGTGCGCCCGTCTTCCACCCCTGGTACGCGCTGTGGCCGCTCGCGGTCCTGGCGGCGGTGCGGGCGGAGAGCCGGTGGCTGCTCGGGTTGTGCGCGTTCGCGGCCACGCTGACGTTGCCGGCCGGCTACAACTGGGCGCTGTTCACCCGGGTGCCCGGGGCGGTGCTGATGACCTGCGCGGTGGTCGTGCTCGTGGTGGTCGCGACCCGTCGGCGCGCTGCTCGTAGGGTGGTCGCGTGACCCGCCGGATCCTGCTCCTCGTCGTCCTGGGCGCCGCGGCGGCTGCGCTGCTCGCCTGGTCGGCCGTGTTCCACTTCTACTTCGACTCCGGCGTGTACGCGGGGGCGGTGCGCCACTGGTTCCGTGACGGCGGGCTCGTCTACGACTATCTGCTGCCCGGGACCCCGTACGGCTTCACCTATCCGCCCTTCGCCGGTCTGCTCATGGCGCCCATGGCGGTGCTGCCGCTCGGCGCTGTCCAGGCGCTCGCGTCGATCGCCACCGTGCTGGTGACCGTGCTGGTGATGTGGTGGTTCGCCGAGCCGGTGATCCGGCGCAACGGCTGGCGGCCGGGCTACGCGCTGGCGGTCCTGTCGTTACTGGCGCTCATCTTCGAGCCGGTGCGCGAGACGTTCGGCTTCGGCCAGGTCAACATGCTGCTGCTGGCGCTCGTGGCCTTCGACGTCCTGTTCGGCGTGGCCCGCGACCGCAAGTGGGCGGGCGTGGGCATCGGCCTGGCCGTGGCGATCAAGCTGACCCCCGGCGTGTTCCTGCTCTACCTGCTGGTGACCCGCCGCTGGCGGGCGCTGTGTGTAGCGCTGAGCACGGCGGCGGCCGCCACGCTGCTGCCCGCGGCGATCTGGCCGGACGCCTCCCGCGAGTTCTGGACCGCCGCGCTCTGGGACACCAACCGGGTCGGCGACCTCGCGTACGTCTCCAACCAGTCGCTGCGCGGCATGCTCGCCCGGTTCCCGGCCGACCAGGTCGAGTCGCTGCTGTGGATCGGATGCGTGCTGCTCACGCTGGGATTGTGGGCGTGGCGGGTGCGCCGCGCCGACCCGCTGAGCGCGCTCGCCCTGACCGGCATCCTCAGCCTGCTGCTCAGCCCGGTGACCTGGGTGCACCACTGCGTCTGGCTGCTGCCCGCGCTGGTCCGCTGCCTGGAGCTGTGGCCTTCGCGCCGGGGCTGGGCGTGGACCGGTGCCGGAATCTTCGCCCTGCTCAGCTCGCGGGCGACGTTCCTGTACGAGTTCGGGCCGCGCCCGCCGCTGGCGATGATCGGCAGCAACCTGTACGTGTGGTCGGGGCTCGCGCTGCTCGCCTGGCTGCCGCTGAGCGCCGGCCCGCCCCGGCACGCAGCAGGCGACGCGCCGGAACAGTCCCATGAGCAGGGGACCGCCAAGATCACGAAACCCGGCGTTTCCCCGGCGGCCACGTGAGCGTCCGGTGCGCGCCGTAGGCATGCACCATGCCCCTTTCCCGTACGCGCGTCGTGCTCGCCCTGGGCGCGACGGTAGCCCTCGCCGCGCCGGTCGCCCTGTCCGCGCCGGCCACCGCGCATCCCCGCCGGGACGGTGAGTTCCGGCGGCTCGCGACCGTCCCCGCGTACCTCAACTCCGGCATCGGCGACGAGGCCGCGGCCGAGATCTCCACGGTGACCGGCGACGGCCGCACGGTCGTCTACACCGACAGCCCCGGCGAGCGGCTCGGCTTCATCGACATCACCGACCCGTCCAAGCCGCGCCCGTCCGGCACCCTCGCGGTCGACGGCGAGCCGACCTCCGTCGCGCACCTCGGGCACCTGCTGCTGGCCGGCGTCAACACGAGCGCGAGCTTCGCTGACCCGTCCGGCAAGCTGCTGGTCATCGACGACCGGACGCGCAAGGTGGTCCGCAGCCTCGACCTCGGCGGCCAGCCCGACTCCGTCGCGGTCGCGCCGAGCGGGCGCTACATCGCGGTCGCCATCGAGAACGAGCGCGACGAGGACGTCGACGACGGCGCGATCCCGCAGGCCCCGGCCGGCTGGCTCTCGGTCGTCGACACCCGGACCTGGTCGGTGGCGCGCGTGTCGCTGAGCGGGCTCGCGGCGGTGGCGCCGGGCGACCCCGAGCCGGAGTACGTGAGCATCAACGCGCGCGACGAGGCCGTGGTGAGCCTCCAGGAGAACAACCACCTCGCGGTCGTCTCACTGCGTACCCGCAAGGTGGTCTCGCACTTCAGCGCCGGCACGGTCACCGTCGAGGGCGTCGACACCCTTGACGACGACCGGATCGTGCTCGACGGGTCGATCACCGCGAAGCGCGAGCCCGACGGCGTCGCCTGGATCACCGACGACCTGTTCGCCACCGCCAACGAGGGCGACTACGAGGGTGGCAGCCGCGGCTGGACCGTCTTCGACCGCCGCGGCAAGGTCGTCTGGGATGCCGGCAACACGCTCGAGCGGATCGCCGTGCAGCACGGCCTCTACCCGGACAAGCGCTCCGACGCCAAGGGCATCGAGCCCGAGAACGTGGCGTTCGGCCGGTTCGACGGCGTCCCGTACGTCTTCGTGAACTCCGAGCGCGGCAACTTCACCGCCGTGTATGACGTCACACATCCGGCGCGGCCGCGGTTCAAGCAACTGCTGCCCACGTCGAACGGCCCCGAAGGCGTGGTGGCCGTGCCGTCGCGCAACCTGCTGGTGGTCTCCAGCGAGGAGGAGATCCCGGACGCGAACATCCGCGGCTCGGTGCAGTTGTTCCGCTTCGGCTCCCGGGCCGGCGCGTTCCCGTCGCTGGTCTCGCCGCGAACGATCCCGTTCGGCACGCTGTCCGGGCTGTCGGCCGTGCCCGGATCCCCGTCGTCGCTGGTCTCGGTGACGGACAGCGCGTACACCCCCACGCGCATCCTGGGCATCTCGGTGAAGTCCACACCCGCCACCATCGTCTCCGAGCTGACCGTGACGAAGAGCGGCGCGCCGATCGGCTACGACGCCGAGGGCATCGCGGCGGTCCGCGGCGGCTACTGGCTGGCCGACGAGGGATCCAACCTGCTCGTACGCCTCAACGCGCGCGCCGAGGTCCAGCAGGAGATCCCGCTCCCCGCGGACGTGGCGGCCGCGATCGGCAGCAACGGGCTCGAAGGCGTCACCGTCACCGGCAACGACGTGTGGGTCGCCGTGCAGCGCCCGCTCGCGGGGGAGACGTTCGCCCGGATCGGCAAGTACTCGGGCGGGAAGTGGTCCTGGCTGGCGTACCCGCTGGACACGGCCCCCGCCGGCTGGACCGGCCTGTCCGAGATCGTCGCCGTCGGCGGCAACACCCTCGCGGTTGTGGAACGTGACAACCAGCGCGGACCTGCGGCGGCTATCAAGAAGATCTACGAGTTCGACGTGCCCGCGCGGTGGACCGGCATCCCGGCGGTGAAGAAGAAGGCGGTCAAGGATCTGCTGCCGGCGTTGCGAGCCGGCAACGGGTGGGTCCAGGACAAGGTGGAGGGGCTCGCGGTCGCCGGCAACGGCCAGACGTACGCGGTCACCGACAACGACGCGATCGACGACGCGACCGGGGAGACGGTCTTCCTGCGGCTCGGTCGTCTGCTCTGAAACCAGTTGCGGAGGGTGCCATGATCGCCTCATGGCACCCTCGATGGCTCCCCTGGACACCGCCGCAGCGGCGCAGCTCTGGAAGCAGTACGTGACGGCGTTCCCGGGCGCTTCCTCGTCGGAGTACACGGTGGAGCGCTTCGGCGACAGCGCCCGCCTCGCCGACGAACTGCTCGGCCTGGTCCTGGAGGGCCGGAAGCGCGCGACGGCCACGCTGGTCCTCGAGTTCGCCGCGGACGGGGAGCCGCTGCCCCGCATCGGCGGCCCCTGGATCGTGTGTGACGGCGGCGGGAATCCGCGGGCTGTGCTGCGTACGGTCGAATTGAAGTTGTCGTTGTTTGCCGACGTCGACGAGGCGTTCGCCTTCGACGAGGGTGAGGACGACCGCAGCCTGGCGAGCTGGCGCAGGGAACACACCCGCTACTGGGAGCGGCGGTGCGCGGTCCTGGGCCGATCATGGTCGCCGACGGAGGACCTGATCCTGCTCGAACGCTTCGCCGTGGTCTTCCCGGTCTAGTGCGGACATTCGTCAGCCTCGACGAGTTGGGTCCGTCCTCGCACGTGGTGGTCGAGGCGCCGACCGGGATCGTCTACGAGCAGCAGTACGGCGGGACGGCGTGCCTGCAGGGGCGCATCGAGGGCTTCCTGGTCCCGGTGGAGTCGTCGCTGACGGCGCTGATCCACTTCTTCGAACACGACTTCCGGGGCAGCGGGCGGCTGGACGATCGCCTCCGCGCGATCGTCACCGGCATCACCTACTGGGCGTCGGACGGGCTGGCCGCGGAGCCGCACGCGCTCCGCCTCGACGAAAGCCGGCTGCACGCGGTGGACGAGGCCTGGGTCCCGGTCCTGACCCCGGACGGCCCGGGCATCCTGCTCTGGCCCAACTCCGACTGACCGACGGCCCCGCTCCGCCCGGCCACGCCCAAACCTGCAGCTGCATGTGCTCGGTAGGGTCGCCGGCATGCCCGACGCGATCCGTGATGCCC
>CAKUMG010000156.1 GCA_934667465.1 uncultured Actinoplanes sp.
CGGCTCGTGGTGTGCGAGTTCAGCAGCCCGACCAACGCGGCGTTCCGCACGGTCTACATGTCCTACCTGATGCGCAGCCTGCCCGCGGTGGCCCGCTCCGTCTCCAGTAACCCCGATGCGTACGTCTACCTCGCCGAGTCGATCCGCGCGTGGCCCGATCAGGCCGGTCTCGCCGAGCGCATCGCGACGGCCGGTCCGTGGCAGCGGGTGGGGTGGCGCAATCTGACCGGCGGCATCGTCGCGCTGCACCGGGCGACGAAGGCCTGATCCGGCCTGACCGGGCAAAAGGTGGAATAAAGCGAGTTTTGCCCGCTTCCTGCCGGGGAGCGGTGTTAGCTCGGGGTCATGACGACTATCGACCTGCTGGTCGACGACTCGGACATCGACGTCCCGATCAACGATCGGGAAGAGGGCGAGCAGCGCGCGCTCCAGCTCGCACACGTGATCCGGGTCGTGGCGGACCGTGACCCCGCGTACGCACAACGCCTCGTCGACGAGTTGATCGAGGCGCTCGACGAGGCCCTCGGCGGGCGTTTCCGGGCCTACTTCGACGCCGCTACCAGGCAAATTGTGGATCAACGCGAGAACACGGAGAGTAATCCTCGCATCGCGGGCATTTCACCGGCCTGAAACACTTAGGGTTCCCTAACCGTGACCCGTCTCGATACCGGTCTTAGACTCCGGACAGGGTGTGCTTGTGAACTGTTTCACTAGCTCACCGTGCGAGACGGAGGTACGCCGTGAACGGAGTCGTCGCCGACGAGGCGGATGTGATCGTGGTGGGAGCGGGCCCGGGTGGGTCCGCGGCCGCCTACCACATGGCCAGGCACGGACTGAGAGTACTGCTGCTGGAGAAGACCGAGTTCCCGCGTGAGAAGGTCTGTGGCGACGGTCTCACCCCGCGGGCGGTGCGCCAGCTGGTCCGGATGGGCGTCGACACCTCCGAGAAGGCCGGCTGGCGGCACAACCGCGGGCTGCGCGTCATCGGCGGCGGGGTCCGGCTCGAGCTGGACTGGCCCGAGCTGGCGAGCTTCCCCGGCTACGGACTCGTGCGCACCCGCCTCGACTTCGACGATCTGCTGGCGAAGCGCGCGGTCGAGGCCGGTGCCCTGCTGAAGACCGGGGTCAACGTCACCGGGCCGGTGCTCGACGCCGACGGCCGGGCGATCGGGGTCGAGGCGAAGGTCGGTCCCGGTAAGGAACCCGTCCAGTATCGCGCGCCCCTGGTGGTCGCGGCGGACGGCGTGTCCGGCAAGCTGCCGCTGGCCATGGGCCTGGCGAAGCGCGACGACCGCCCGCTCGGCGTGGCCGTCCGGCGCTACTACCACGCGCCCGGCTGGAAGGGCGACGACTACCTGGAGTCCTGGCTGGAGCTGCGCAGCTCGCAGGACCCCGGCAAGCTGCTGCCCGGCTACGGCTGGATCTTCGGGCTGGGTGAGGGCCGGGTCAACGTCGGGCTCGGCATCCTCAACTCGTCCAGCGCGTTCGGCAAGACCAACTACCGCTCGCTGCTCACCGACTGGCTCGCCACCACCCCGGAGGACTGGGGGATGCGCGACGAGACGAACGCCGAGGGGCCGATCCTGGGCGCCGCGTTGCCGATGGGCTTCAACCGCGTACCGCACTACACCCGCGGCATGCTGCTCGTCGGCGACTCGGGTGGCATGGTCAACCCGATGAACGGCGAGGGCATCGCGTACGCCATGGAGTCCGGCGAGCTGGCGGCGGAGGTGGCCGTGCAGGCCCTCGCGCGGGCCGCCGGTGCCGATCGCGAGCGCGCCCTGCATGCGTACCCGGCGGAGCTCAAGAACCGCTTCGGCGGCTACTACCGGCTCGGCGGCGTCTTCGTGAAGCTGATCGGCAACCCGCAGATCATGAAGCTGGCCACCAAGCACGGCATGCCGCACCCGATGCTCATGCGCTTCGTGCTCAAGCTGCTGGCGAACCTCACCGACCCCCGGGACGGCGACGCCATGGACCGGGTCATCAACGGTCTCACCAAGGTAGCGCCGGCGGTGTAGCAGGAGCGGCCCGGACCGATGCGACGTGGCGTCGGTCCAGGCCCGCCCCAGGCCCGGTCAAATCGGGCACCCCGGTCGACAATAGGCAAAACCGCACAAATAGTGTGAAGCAGCTAATAGTCGAGTAGGAGACGGCATGACGCTCAACCCCTACGTACCGATCGTCGGACTGCTGATACTCGGCGCTCTCTTCGCCCTCTTCTCGGTGTCGATCGCGCCGATCGTCGGCCCCAAGCGGTACAACCGCGCGAAGCTCGAGGCCTACGAGTGTGGCATCGAGCCGGCGCCGCAGCCGGTCGGTGGCGGGCGGTTCCCGGTCAAGTTCTATCTGACCGCGATGCTCTTCATCATCTTCGACATCGAGACGATCTTCCTCTATCCCTGGGCCGTCTCCTTCGACGCGCTCGGCCTCTTCGGATTCGTCGAGATGGTCCTCTTCATCGTCACCGTCTTCATCGCCTACACCTACGTGTGGCGGCGCGGCGGCCTCAACTGGGACTGAGTCCAGCCTAACTGGGCCCGGGCAGGGAGAAGAGCGTTATGGGAATCGAGGAGAAACTACCGAGCGGCATCCTGCTGACCTCGGTGGAGAAGCTTTCGAACTGGGCGCGCAAGTCGTCGTTCTGGGGAGCGACCTTCGGCCTCGCCTGCTGTGCCATCGAGATGATGGCCGCCGGTGGCCCGCACTACGACCTCGGTCGCTGGGGGATGGAGGTCTTCCGCGCATCGCCGCGCCAGGCGGACCTCATGATCGTCGCCGGCCGGGTCAGCCAGAAGATGGCGCCCGTCGTGCGGCAGATCTACGACCAGATGCCCGAGCCGCGCTCGGTCATCTCGATGGGCGTGTGCGCCTCGTCCGGCGGCATGTTCAACAACTACGCGATCGTGCAGGGCGTCGACCACATCGTGCCGGTCGACATCTACCTGCCGGGCTGCCCGCCGCGGCCCGAGATGCTGATCGACGCGATCCTCAAGATGCGCGAAAAGGTCATGGCCGCGCCGCTGGGGCCGAACGGGCGCAAGATGCTCGAGGCCCGGCGCGAGCGCGGTGACATCCCGGTGGTGGCGCCCGGCGCGATGCCCTCCTCGTACCGCGCCGACAAGGTCCGCCGGGCCGAGTGGACCCAGGCGGTCAAGGAGGGTCGCGAGGAGCAGCTGCGCATCGAGAACTGGATGAAGCTCCAGCCGCACCTGAGGGAGGCCGGCAAATGACCGTGGAACCCGGCGGCGAGCCGGTCGGGGCGAACCTCGACGCGCCCGCGCAGACCCCGCCGAGCCCGGACAAGGGCATGTTCGGCATCCAGGGCACCGGCGACGTGTCCGGCTTCGGCGGCCTGGTGCGCCGGCGTCCGGCGGTCGCCGACAGCCCGCGGCCATTCGGCGGCTACTTCGACGAGGTCCACGACGCGCTGGAGGAGGCCTACCCCGGCTTCGCCGACGCGATCGAGAAGGTCGTCGTGGACCGTGGCGAGCTGACCCTGCACATCGCCGCGGAGCGGATCGCCGAGGTCTGCCAGATCATGCGGGACGACGAGTCCCTGCGCTTCGAGCTGTGCTCGTCGGTGTCCGGAGTGGACTACCTCGCCACGGACAACCGCCGGCTGCACGTCGTCTATCACCTGACATCGATGACGTACCGCCGCGTCGTGCGGCTCGAGGTCGCGGTGCCGCTCGAGGGCACCGTGCCGAGCGTGACCAGCATCTACCCGACCGCCGACTGGCAGGAACGGGAGACGTACGACATGTTCGGCGTCGTCTTCACCGGCCACCCCAACCTGACCCGGATCCTCATGCCGGACGACTGGGAGGGCCACCCGCAGCGCAAGGACTACCCGCTCGGCGGCGTGCCCGTCGAGTACAAGGGTGCTCAGATTCCGCCTCCTGACCAGCGGAGGGTCTACCAATGACACAGTCGGGCTACGCCACCGAGCGAGAAACCACCGAGGGCCGGGTCTTCACCGTCACGGGCGGGGACTGGGACACCGTCACGGGCAGCATCGACCCGCTCAGCAACGAGAAGATCGTCGTCAACATGGGTCCCCAGCACCCGTCGACGCACGGCGTGCTCCGGCTCGTGCTCGAGCTGGAGGGCGAGACGGTCACGGAGGCCCGGCCGGTCATCGGCTACCTCCACACGGGCATCGAGAAGAACCTCGAGTACCGCAACTGGACCCAGGGCACGACGTTCGTCACCCGCGCCGACTACCTCGCGAACATCTTCAACGAGGCCGGTTACTGCCTCGCGGTGGAGAAGCTGCTCGGCGTCGAGGACCAGATCACCGAGCGCGCGAACACGATCCGTGTCCTGTTCATGGAGCTGCAGCGGATCTCGTCCCATCTGGTGTGGATCGCCACCACCGGCATGGAGCTGGGCGCGATCTCGATGATGCTGTACGGCTTCCGCGAGCGCGAGTACATCCTCGACATCTTCGAGGAGACCTCCGGCCTGCGGATGAACATGGCCTACATCCGTCCGGGCGGCGTTGCCCAGGACGTGCCGGAGTCGGCCATCCGCAAGATCCGCGACTTCCTCGTCTATCTGCCGAAGAAGCTCAAGGAGTACGAGGCGATGCTCTCCGGCCAGGTCATCTGGCAGGAGCGCACCCAGGGCGTGGGCGTTCTCGACGTGACCGGATGCCTGTCCCTCGGCATCACCGGCCCCGTGCTGCGTGCGTCCGGCCTCGCGTGGGACCTGCGCAAGACCATGCCGTACTGCGGCTACGAGAACTACGAGTTCGCCGTCCCCACCGCGCAGACGAGTGACGTCTGGGGCCGCTATCTGGTCCGCATGGCGGAGATCCGCGAATCTCTCAAGATCATAGAGCAGGCTCTTGATCGACTTCGGCCGGGGCCCGTCATGATCGCCGACAAAAAGGTGGCCTGGCCTGCGCAATTGGCCATCGGCGTGGACGGCATGGGCAACTCGCTCGAGCACGTGGCGAAGATCATGGGCCAGTCGATGGAGTCGCTGATCCATCACTTCAAGCTCGTGACCGAGGGCTTCCGGGTGCCGGCCGGGCAGGTGTACGTCGGCATCGAGCACCCGCGCGGCGAGTTCGGCGTCCACGCGGTGTCCGACGGGGGCACGCATCCCTACCGCGTGCACATGCGTGACCCGAGCTTCGTGAATCTCCAGGCCATCCCCGCGATGGCCGAAGGCGCGCTGCTGGCCGACGTCATCGCCGGCGGCGCCTCTCTGGACCCGGTGATGGGTGGATGTGACCGCTGACATGACGGATACCAAGGTGGACTTCTCCCCGGCCGCCGCGCCGCTCGCCGAGCGGCTGCTCGAACCGGCACTCGAGATCATCGCCCGTTACCCCGCGGGCCGCGAGCGCTCGGCGCTGCTCCCGCTGCTGCACCTGGTGCAGACGCAGGACGGCTTCGTCAGCCCCGCCGGGGTCTCGTTCTGCGCCGAGATCCTGGGCATCAACAAGGCCCAGGTCGGCGCGGTGGCGACGTTCTACACGATGTACAAGCGCCGCCCCACCGGCGACTACCTGATCAGCGTCTGCACCAACACCCTGTGCAACGTGCTCGGCGGCCAGGAGGTCTACGACGAGCTGGTGGAGCAGCTCGGCGTGGGCCACGACGAGACCACGGCCGACGGCAAGATCACGCTGGAGCACGCGGAGTGCCTGGCGGCCTGCGACTACGCCCCGGTCGTGACCGTCAACTACGACTACGCGATCGACCAGGCCACCCCGGAGTCGGCGGTCGCGCTGGCCGAGCAGCTGCGCCGGGACGAGCGGCCGACGCTGCCCCGCGGTGCCCGGATCTGCACGCTCAAGGAGATGCAGCACCAGCTCGCCGGGTTCGCCGACGAGCGGCCGGGCGCGGTCGGCGACGGCCGGCCCGGCGCGCCGACGCTGCGCGGGGTCAGCCTCGCGCAGGAGCACGGCGTCGCGGTGGCCGACTTCGACATCGACACCCCGATCCCCACCACCAAGCCGGCCCGCGACGAGTCGGCCAAGGCCGTCAAGGACGCCCGGGTCGAGCAGGCCGCCGAGCCGCAGCCCGAGGGCAAGCTCGCCAAGGCCGCGGCCGCCGTGAAGTCCGCGGTGGGCGTCGTCGTGGACAAGGCGGAGAAGGCGGTCGAGCACCGCAAGGCGGGCAAGCCGGTCGAGGCCGGCGACACCAAGGACCCCGAGGTCCGTACGGCCGAGGCGCGTAACCCCGACGCGTCCACGCCGGGCACCGGGGCCGAGAAGCAGCAGCCGGCCGGGGTCTCCAACGCGGCCGAGGCGGCCGGGGTGGCGGACAACCGGCAGGCCGGCGACGGCAAGCCGGCCGGCGACAGCGTGGGCAACGAGGAGAAGAAGTGACTCAGCCACGACGTGAGGTGCTCCAGAAGCTGACCCCCGTCCTCACCAAGCGCTGGCTCTCGCCGGATGCCTGGAAGATCGAGACCTACGAGCGGCTGGACGGCTACGCCGCCGTGCGCAAGGCGCTCCAGGTGCACCCCGACGACCTCATCGCGCTCATCAAGGACTCGGGCCTGCGCGGCCGCGGCGGTGCGGGCTTCCCGACCGGCCTCAAGTGGGGCTTCATCCCGCAGGGCGACGGCAAGCCGCACTACCTCGTCATCAACGCCGACGAGGGCGAGCCGGGCACCTGCAAGGACCTGCCCCTGATGACCTGGGACCCGCACTCGCTGGTCGAGGGCGCGATCATCGCCGCGTACGCGATCCGCGCCGCCCGGGCCTTCATCTACATCCGCGGCGAGGCGGTCCACGCCGCCCGCCGGCTGCGCAACGCCGTGCAGGAGGCGTACGCGAAGGGCTACCTGGGCGAGAACATCCTCGGTTCCGGGTTCGACCTCGACCTGGTGGTCCACAGCGGCGCCGGTGCGTACATCTGCGGCGAGGAGACGGCGCTGCTCGACTCGCTCGAGGGCTTCCGCGGCCAGCCCCGGCTGCGCCCGCCGTTCCCCGCGATCGCCGGCCTCTATGCGAGCCCGACCGTGGTGAACAACGTCGGCACGATCGCCAGCGTGCCGTACATCGTGCTGGGCGGCGCCGCCTGGTGGAAGAGCATGGGCACGGAGAAGTCGGCCGGCCCGATGATCTACTCGCTCTCCGGCCGGGTCACCAACCCCGGGCAGTACGAGTGCGGTCTCGGCATCACGCTGCGCGAGCTGATCGAGCTGGCGGGCGGGATGAAGCCGGGCCACGAGCTCAAGTTCTGGACGCCGGGCGGCTCCTCCACGCCGCTGCTGACGGCCGAGCACATCGACACCCCGATGGACTTCGAGGGGGTGGCGGCGGCCGGCTCGATCCTGGGCACCACGGCGATGCAGATCTTCTCGGACCAGGACTGCCCGGTCTACGCGACGTGGCGGTGGCTGGAGTTCTACCACCACGAGTCCTGCGGCAAGTGCACCCCGTGCCGCGAGGGCAACTACTGGATGGTGCGTACCTACCGGCGGATCCTCTCCGGCGAGGGCACCTACAAGGACCTGGACACCCTGCAGGACACCGCGGACAACATCTTCGGCCGGTCGTTCTGCGGCCTCGGCGACGGTGCGGCCACCCCGGTCATGTCCACGCTCAAGTGGTTCCGGCAGGACTACCTGGACTACATCGAGGGTCGGACGGCTCCCCGGCTGTCCGCGAAGTCCCTGGTTGGAGCGCACTGATGACCGACGTCGCCAAGAAGACCGACCAGGTGACCCTCACCATCGACGGCGTCGAGGTCACCGCCGCCAAGGGTGAGCTGGTCATCCGGGTCGCGGAGCGGATGGGCATCGCCATCCCGCGGTTCTGCGACCACCCGCTGCTGGCACCGGCCGGCGCTTGCCGGCAGTGCCTGGTGGAGGTGGAGGGCCAGCGCAAGCCGGTCGCCTCCTGCACGCAGACCGTCGCCGACGGCATGGTGGTCAAGACGCAGCTCAGCTCGCCGGTGGCCGCGAAGGCACAGGGCGGCGTGATGGAGCTGCTGCTGGCCAACCACCCGCTGGACTGCCCGACCTGTGACAAGGGCGGCGAGTGCCCGCTGCAGAACCAGGCGATGAGCAGCGGCCGCACCGACTCGCGGTTCCACGAGCACAAGCGCGAGTACGAGAAGCCGATCCACATCTCCAGCCAGGTGCTGCTCGACCGGGAGCGCTGCATCCTGTGCCAGCGCTGCACCCGCTTCTCGGAGGAGATCGCGGGGGACAAGTTCATCGACCTGATGGACCGCTCCTCCGGCGAGCAGATCAACGTCTACCGGGATGACTTCTTCGGGGGTACGGGCACCGGGGACGGCCAGGTCGGCGAGGGCGACGGCGACGTCGCGTTCAACTCGTACTTCTCCGGCAACACGATCCAGATCTGCCCGGTGGGTGCGCTGACCGGCGAGCAGTACCGGTTCCGGGCCCGCCCGTTCGACCTGGTGTCCACGCCGACGACGTGCGAGCACTGCTCGGCCGGCTGCTCGATGCGCGCCGACCACCGCCGCGGCAAGGTGCTGCGCCGGCTGGCGGGCGACGACGCGGCGGTCAACGAGGAGTGGAACTGCGACAAGGGCCGGTGGGGCTTCCGCTACGCCACCGCCTACGACCGGCTCACCACGCCGCTGATCCGCGACGCGGGCACCGGCGAGCTGCGCGAGGCCTCGTGGTCGGAGGCGCTGCTCGCCGCGGCCGAGGGGCTGAGCGCCGCGCGGGCGCGGGGGGTCGGCGTGCTGACCGGCGGAAGGCTGACGGTCGAGGACGCGTACGCCTATGCGAAGTTCGCCCGGGTCGCCCTGGGTACCAACGACATCGACTTCCGGGCCCGCCCGGTCTCGGGTGAGGAGGCCGACTTCCTGGCCTCCGAGGTGGCCGGGGTCGGCGACGTCACGTACGAGGACGTGGAGAACGCGCCCTCGGCCGTGATCGTGGGGCTGGAGCCCGAGGAGGAGTGCCCGATCCTGTTCCTGCGCCTGCGCAAGGGACACGGGAAGAAGAAGCTCAAGGTCACGGCCGTGGCGCCGTTCCGCAGCCGGGGCTTCGAGAAGCTGGGCGCGACCCTGGTCACCGCGGTGCCCGGCGACGAGGCGCGGCTGCTGGCCGGCGACGCCACGGTGGCCGCGGCGCTGGCCGAGCCGGGCGCGCTGCTGATCGTGGGCGAGCACGACCCGGACGTGATGACGCTCAACCGGGACGCCCGCGCCCACCTCACCACGGTCTCCGACCTGCTGATGATCCCCGGTGCCACGCACCTCTTCCAGGAGGAGGGGACGCTGGAGGCGGTCTCGGCCGCGGCCGCGGTGTGGTTCGCCGACCATCTGCGCCGGCCCTGACCGGGCCCGCGCTCAGATGAGCGC
>CAKUMG010000157.1 GCA_934667465.1 uncultured Actinoplanes sp.
CAGCAGCAGGTGGCTGAGCGGATGGGCGTCACCCGCGGACGGGTTTCGCGGATCGAGCGGGGTGGTGTCGCGGAGGACGGGATCGTCGATCGGTTCGCGGTGGCGCTGGGCGGGAGCCTACGGCCGGCCATCTTCTTCGCGGACGGGGACATTGCGTCGCTGGCGGTGCCGGTGGGTGGTTGCGCGGGCCCGAGGTGAGGCGCGGAGCCGGTCAGGGGTGAGCGGCTCGGACGTCCGAACTTCAAGGTCAGCTCAAGACTGCTCAAGATTTCCTAAAGTTGATCTTCCTCCCTTCCGAAGGATCTGGTGAACGACGGCGGGACGGCCGTTGGACGGAACACCGGAATGGAGATGGTGCATGTCAACGAAGCGCAGTGTTCAGCAGCGTCGCAGGGCTCGCCGTCGTGCGGCCCTGGTCATGGTGCCGACGGTAGCGGGCGTCTTCGTTGCCGGCACCGCTTTCGCGTACTGGACCACCTCCGGCGCGGGCACCGGCACGAGCTCCGCGGGCACCAGTGCCCCGGTGACCGTGACCGGCGTCGGTGCGACCGGGCTGGTGCCGGGCGGGACCGCCCAGTCGATCTCGTTCACGATCAACAACTCCCAGCCCACAGCCCAGTACATCAGCTCGGTGGCGATCTCCATCGCCTCGATCACCAAGAAGGCGAACGCGGTCGGAGACTGCGTCGCGGGTGACTTCGAGCTGACGCAGCCGAACTCCATCAACTCGGACATCGCGAGCGGAAGCAGGAACTTCGACGCTTCTCAGGGCGCCAAGATCAGGATGATCAACAGCAACTACAACCAGGACGGCTGCAAGGAAGCGACCGTCAACCTGAACTTCACCGCGGCCTGATGAACACGACGGTGGCGGGCCTGCCCGGCCCGCCGCCGTCCATCTTTTCCAGGGAGGGAGGGGGACATGCAGCGGGCTGTGATCGCCGGGGTCGTGTTGTCCCTGCTCGCTTCCGGGGCCGCCTACGGCTACTGGTCGACTGTCGGGTCGGGCTCCATGACCGCGAAGGCCGGCACGCCGACCCCGCTCACCCTGACGCCGGGCACGCCCGCGGGCCTGCTCTATCCCGGCGGCAGCGCGGATCTCGCCGTGACGATCGCCAACCCCAACACCTTCGAGGTACGGGTCACCGAGCTGGCCCGTGATCCCGCGCAGGGCACCAACGGCTTCGCTGTCGACGCGTCGCACGCCGCCTGCGGGGTGGGCGCGCTCTCCTACGTGACCCAGAACAACGGCGGCGCCGGGTGGACCGTGCCCGCGTCGAGTTCCCTGACGGTGGCGCTGGCCGGGTCGCTCTCGATGGCGACCACGGCCGCCGACGCGTGCCAGGGTGCCAGCTTCCGGGTCTTCCTCGGCACGGGCACCACCTCGGGCGGCAGCAGCGCATGAGCCGCCGCTGGATCCTCTTGCTCCTCATCGCCGGCGCGCTCCTCGTCGGCGGCGGGGTCGCGTGGGCCTACTGGACGGCCCCGGCCACGCCCGGCAGCTCCGGGGGCGGCACCGCGGCGCAGGTGAACCCCGCCTCACCGCCCGCCCCGAGCCGGTACGCCGACCGGGCGGTGCGGCTCGGCTGGCCCGCGGTCACCCTCTCCAACGGCATGCTCGCCGGCGGGTACGTGGTCCGGCGCTACGACGCGGGCACCGGGGCGCTGCAGACGACTTTGCCCGGGTGCGCGGGCACGCTCGCCGCCCTGACCTGTACGGAGACCACCGTCCCGCCGGGCACCTGGCGGTGGACCGTGCAGGGCGTGGTCGGCGCGAACTGGACCGGGGCCGAGAGTGCGAAGTCCACACCGGTCACCACGGGGGCCGCCGCACTGACCCTGGCGCAGACGGTGTTCAAGGGCCCGTTCCCGGTGAACACCACCGGCACGCTGGCCGGGTTCGGCGTGAACGAGACCGTGACCTGGAAGCTCGATGCCGGGACCGCGCTGACCGGCTTCCCCGGCGTCGTGGACGTGACCGGCGGGGCCCCGATCAGCTCGCTCAGCATCCCCTCGGCCGCCGAGGGTCAGCACACCGTCACCGCGACCGGCGGCAACGGCTCGGTCGCGAGCACCACGATCACCATCGACACCGTGCCGCCGGTGGTGTCGTCGCTGCAGTCCCCGGCGGCCGTGAACGGCTGGACGGTCGCGTCGCCCGCGCAGGTGAGCCTCGCCGCGGTCGACGCCACCACCGGCGTCGCGTCGATCCGCTACACCACCGACGGCAGCGACCCCACCAACTCGGGCACCGCGCAGACGTACACCGCGCCCTTCTCGGTCCCGTCGGCCGCCACGGTCCGTTACTTCGCCACCGACACGGCGGGCAATGCCTCCGCTGTCGGTTCCCGGGTGATCAAGTTCGACACGGTCGCACCGGGCAACGCGGTCAGCCTGTCGTCCGCCACGGGTGCCGCGCTCACCGGCTCGACCGTCTACTACCGGGGCGTCGCCGCGGGCTCGTTCACCCTGACGAACACGGTCACCGACGCCCAGTCCGGGCCGGCGTCCAGCACGTCGGCGCTGGGCGGCACGAGCACCGGCTTCGCCCACACGGGCTCGACGGTCACCACGCCCACCGGAGGCCCGTACGTCTCGAACGCCTTCACCTGGACGGCCGGAACCGGCAGCGGCCCCACGGTGACCCTGACCGGCGCGGACGTCGCCGGCAACACGAGCGCGTCCGTGCTGACCCTGGTCAACGACTCCACGCCCCCGTCCGGCGGCAGCGTGGACGCGACCGGCCTGGCCGGCACGGGCGGCCGCTACTCCACCTCGACCGCGGTCGGCGTCGCCTTCACCCGCGGCACCGACACCGGCTCCGGGCTCGCCGCCACCGGCGCGGAGCTGCGGCGGGTCAGTGCGTCGCTGGTCAACGGCGGGTGCGGCACCTACGGCAGCGCCACCGTCCTGGCCACCGACCCCACCTCCCCGTACGCGGACACCGCGCCCGACCAGGCCTGCCACCAGTACCAGTACGTGGTCCGCGACGTCGTCGGCAACACGACCACGTACACCTCCGGCGACGTGCGGGTCGACACCACCGCCCCCGCCTCGCCCACGTTCGCCTACACCGCGGGCCCCGGCACGTACGCCTCCGGCCAGACCCTCTACTACCGGGCGGCCGCGGCCTCGGGCTCGTTCAGCGTCGTGGCCTCCTCGTCCGACGCGGCGTCCGGGATCGCCGGCTACACCTACCCCGCGGGCGGCCTCGGCGGCACGAACTGGAGCGGCTCGAACGGCTCGTACGCGTGGAGCGGCACACCCGGAGCCCCGGCCGCCCGGACCGTCACGGCGGCCAACAACGCCGGCCTGACCGCGAGCGCCGCGATGACCCTGGTCGAGGACTCGGTCGCGCCCACCGGCGGCTCGCTGACCTACGCGACCGGGTTCCGGGTCAGGACCCCGCTCACGCTGACGCTCAACCCCGGCACCGACGCCGGCTCGGGGATCGGGGCGAACACCGGCACGGTCCAGCGCCGTACGGGCACCGTCGCGTCCCCCGGCGGCGCCTGCTCGATCACCACCTCTACGCCCTGGACCGTCGTGGCGACCGGGCAGGGCGGCTCCTGGACCGACACCACGATCAGCGCCTCGACCTGCTACGAGTACCAGTACTCCGTGGCGGACAACCTCGGCAACCGCACGGGCTGGATCGGGGGCCCGGGCCAGGTGCTGATCCCGCTCTACTCCTCCTGTGCCGAGGCGATGGCCGCGCTGCCCTCCGACGGCTACTGGCGGCTCGACGAGGCGGCCGGCACGGTGGCGGCCGACAGCAGCGGCAAGAACAACACCGGCACCTACCGCGGTGGCTACACCCTCGGGCAGACCGGCATCTGCGGCGGCACGACGATCTTCAACGGCTCGAGCGGCTATGTCTCCACCACCAACCAGGTCGCCTTCCCCGGCCCGGGCACCTTCTCGGAGGAGGTCTGGTTCAGCACGACGTCGACCGCCGGCGGCAAGCTGATCGGCTTCGGCGACGGCACCACCGGGGAGTCGAGCAACTACGACCGGCACATCTTCATGGGCCGGGACGGGAAGATCAACTTTGGCGTGACGACCAGCCTGCTCAACCTGGGCCGGTTCTCGATCACCTCGCCGCTGGCCTACAACGACGGCATCTGGCACCACGCGGCCGCCACCCTCTCCTCGGCCGGGATGCGCCTCTACGTCGACGGCACCCTCGTCGCGCAGAACACCTCGGTCACGACGGCGCAGGCCTACGCCGGGCGCTGGCGGCTGGGCGGCGACAGCATGGCGGGCTGGTGGCCGGTCCTCACCTCGGGCAGCAACTACTTCGGCGGGGCGCTGAGCAACGCGGCGGTCTGGAACACGTACGCGCTGACCCCGGCCGACGTCTGGAACCACTTCATCGCCGGGTGGGTCGCCACGAGCGCCCTGTTCGCCGGCCAGACCGTGCCCTCCGCCGCGGCCGAGGCACCCGCGGCATCCGTGCAGAGCGTGCCGCGCGCACCGCGGACCCTGGCTCCCTCGACACCTGCAACCCCCACCCCCATCCCGTACGCTCCTTCGTCGCCGCCGTCGGTGACGCCCAGGCCGACGCCCTCGCCGTCCGCGAACACCTCCCCGACGCCCACCGGACCCCCGCCGCCGCCTCCCTCCGATGCACCCCCGCCTTCCAACGCGCCCCCGCCCTCCGACGCGCCCCCGCCGTCCGTCGAGCCGCCGCCGTCCGCCGGGCCGTGGCTGCCGTCCGCTGAGCCGTCGTCGCCCTCCGCCGGGTCGACGCTGTCGGAATGCGGCCCGAGCTGCGGCTGAGCCCGCACTGTCCTGTTTGCAACACTGTGAGTGCAGTGACCCTTGCGTAAAGTGAGGGCATGGCGGACGCGTGGGGCCGGCGACGGGCTGTCGCGCTGACCCTGGCGATCGAGATCGTGCTCGCCGGGGTGGTGATCGGTGCCGCCCGGGTGACATCGCCGCAGCTCGGATCCGATTACGTGGACATCGCGGCGGTGCCCGTGGCGGAGCAGCCGGTCGCGGCCCCGGGGTCGTACACCTGGGACTGCGGGCGCAACGAGATCGGGCACCGGAACACCGCGAACCTCGTCGTCACGCCCGGCCGCCCGGGGCCTGTTCACCATGTGCACGATTACGTCGGCAACCGGTCCGTCACGGCGAGCTCCACCGTGGAGAGCCTGGCCGGGGCGCCCACCACCTGCCGCAACGGGGACCGGTCGACGTACTACTGGCCGGTGCTGCGGGTGGGCGGGGCCGGCGGGCACGGGGGTGCGATTCAGGTTCCCGCCGCGGTCACGCTGAAGTTCCACGGCAACTCCCGGACGCCCGTCGTGCCCATGCCGCGGCTGCTGCGCGGCGCGGTCGGGGATGCGTACGCGTTCACCAACGGCGGCGCCCAGGCCGCCCCGGTGTGGAGCTGCTCCGGTGCGCCCGACCGGCGTACCCTGCGCTATCCGGTCTGCCCCGCCGGCGAGCGCGTGCTGCGCGTGTTCGACTTCCCGAGCTGCTGGGACGGGCGGCGGGCCGACAGCGAGGGCCACCGCAAGCATCTGGTCTTTCCCGAGCCCGGTGGCGGCTGCCCGGTGGGGACGTTCCCCGTGCCGAGGCTCGAGCTGACCGTGGCGTACGACGTGCCCCGGGGCGCGCGCTACCGGATCGACACGTTCGACGATCAGCGCCACAGCCCGCGTACGGACCATGCCTTCTTCGTGAACCTGATGCCCGCGGGCCTGATGGAGCAGATCGCACGCTGCCTCAATGCCGGCCGCGTCTGTGTGTGACAGCGACCGGCACCGAGGATGACAGGCCCTACTCGCCGGGGGCGGGCGGGTTCTGCGGCGCGGTGCCGCCGCCCGTACCGTCGGAGGTGTCGCTCTGCTCGGGAAGCTGGGTCTTGCCGCCGTCGGGGGCCACCGCGAACCAGGTGCCGCCGACGCCCTGGCCCTTGATGTCGCCGGGCTCGGTGTCCTTGGCGAAGTAGTAGACCGGCCAGCCGTTGATCGTGACCTGGCAGGTGTTGTCGGCGCGCTCGACGTAGCCCAGCGTCTTCGGGTCGAGGCCCTTCGGGAAGATCTTGCCGGGCGACGTGATCAGCAGCGGCGGCCAGGTCTTCGCGCAGTCGCCGTTGCAGGTCGCCTTGGGCGGCTTGTTGTCGTCCTCGTCGAAGCGGTAGAGCGTGCGGCCGGCGCCGTCGGCGACGTACGTGCCGATCTCGTCGTTCTCGGTCGCATTCAGCTCGACGGTCTTGCTGCCCGAGGTGATGCTCTCCGGCGGGGTGATGTCCTTGTCGGACGGGCCACTGAAGATCTTGACCCACTTCTGCGTCTTGGCGACGCTCGGCTCGGGGACGGGCTCTTCGTCCGCCTCTCCGGCCGTCTCTTCCGCCGGGGCGGAACCCTCCTCGATCGCCACTCGCTCGGTGGGGGCCGCCTCGAGTTCCGGCGGCACGTCGTCACTGGGCGTGACACTCACCGAGGCCTCGGGTGCGGCCGGCGCAGCCACCTGGTCGGCCACCCCGGCGGGGGCAGGGCGGGCACAAGCGGCGACACCCAGCAGCGCAGTGAGCGCGAGGGCCGCGGCGGCGGAACGGGTGCGCTTCATGATTTCCCCCTAGCGGAGCGTAGACAGCCTCCACACGGATGGGAGTCCGGAGCGGTTCAGAGAAAATTCCTGTGAACCGGATCGACCCCCCGGACGTGTGGGGGGAGTCAGACCGACGCAACGGGGGTCGAGGGTGGCCGGACACGCGCTCCGGTCCGGTCAGCCTCGGCATGCGGACGACCGCCACCACCTGGGGGAGAGAATGCCGGGGTTGAGGCTCCAACGTCGCCGGGAGGTGGCCGATGAGGCACTGGTCAGATCGCTCTTCGCGGAGCACGGCCGGGCCATGCTCGCCTATGCGACCCAGCTGACCAGGGACCGCGCGGCCGCGGAGGATGTGGTGCAGGAAGCACTCGTCCGGGCGTGGAAACATCCGGAGAGCCTGGTCAACGGCAAGGGTTCGGTACGCGGCTGGCTGCTGACCGTGATCCGCAACATCGTCACGGACCAGATCCGGGCCCGCAACGCCCGCGCCCCGGAGGTGCGGGAGAGCCCGGTCGACGTGCCCTCGGAGGAGGACCACGCCGAGCACGTGGTGAACGCGATGGTCGTGGTGGACGCGCTCAGCCGGCTCTCCGCGGAGCATCGTGAAGTGCTGGAACAGCTTTACCTGCAAGGCTGCACGGTCAACGAGGCGGCGAAGGCCCTGGGCATCCCGCCCGGGACCGTCAAGTCGCGCTCCTTCTACGCTCTCCGGGCCCTGCGCGACCTCAAGTCGCTGAGCCCCGCCGGAACGGAACGGTCTGCCTCATGAACACCGATCACGTGGACCTCGCCGGCTACCTGACCAAGTCGCTGGACGCCGAGCAGAACCGCGAGGCCGAGGAGCATCTCGGGACCTGCGACGAATGCCGGGCCGAGGCGGAATCCCTGCAGGAGTGGACCATGGCACTGGAAGCCGTGCCCGAGGCGATGCTGCTCGACGGCCCACCCGACGACGCCGATCTGCTGCTGCAGCGCACGCTGCGGCAGATCCGGAACGAGTCGTCGGGCACCCGGCGCCGGCGGTCGGCGTTGGTCGGCGTCGCCGCGGCGGTCCTGGGGGCCGCGGCGGTGGCCGGTGGCGCCGCGATCGGCCGGGGGACCGCGCCCGACACTCCGCTGGCCCAGCCCTCGGTCACCGTGTCCTCCGCGCCGACCGTCCCCGCGGGCACCAGGACGGCCACGTCCGTCGACGCCACGACGGGGGCCCGCATCACGGCGGCGGTGACGCCCGCGCCGGGCTGGGTCCGGATCAAGGCCGCGATCGCGGGCATCCCGCAGGGCGAGCGGTGCCTGCTCCAGGTCGTGAGCAGGGAGGGCGGGGTGACGCCGGCCGGCAGCTGGCTGGTCTCCGAGGCGGGCGCCGACGAGGGCACGACCCTGGACGGCAGCGCGCTGGTGCCGCTCGACCAGGTCGCCTCGGTGCGGGACGTCACCGAGGGCGGGAAGCAGTACGCGAGCGTGAACCTGTAGGGCTTCGGGGGGACGCAGGCGACGGTCCGCGAGGACCGTCGTCTGCTGCGTCGAGGGCGCGTCAGGAGGTGGGCAGGCCGGCTTCCTGCCACGCCTTGAAACCGCCGTCGAGGTCGGTGGCGCGGTGCAGCCCGAGATCCTGCAGGGCGGCCGCGGCCAGGCTGCTGGTGTAGCCCTCCTGGCAGGTCACGACCACCTCGAGGTCGTAGCGGGCGAATCCGAGCCGGGCGTCGCTGCGCGGGTCGAGGCGCCACTCCAGCACGTTGCGCTCGATCACGATCGCGCCCGGGATCTCGCCGTGCTCGGCGCGCTGGGCCGCCGGGCGGATGTCCACCAGGACGGCGCCGCGGTCCAGGGCGGCCCGGGTCTGGTGCGGGTCGAAACGGGTCAGGCGGGCGCGGGCCTCGTCGAGGATCTCGGTGATACCGCGCGAGCCGGCGGGCGCGGTGGTGGCGGCGGTCACCACTGCGCTCCGGCACGCTCGATCGACACCACGTCGAGGCCGGCGGCGCCGATGCTGTAGCGGGTCATCGTGGTCAGCGCCGGGCCGTACGCGTGGATGCTGATCGCGGGCACCTGGGCGCGGTTCGTCATGCGGTGGATGTGCCGGGTGCCGAAGCGGCGGCCGGCGCCCTCGCCGAGCTCGCGGACGGAGATCCGGGGCGCGCTGCCGGGCCGGACGGCCACGGTCTCCTCGGTCAGCGTGCCCTCGTACACGTGGAAGGCCCCCGCGGAGCCGCCGTGGTCGTGCAGCTCGGTGCCCTGGCCGGGCAGCCAGGTCAGCAGCCACACCTCGTGGTCCGGTTGTTCGTCGAGCCGGGAATACCAGCGTTCCGCCTCGACGAAGCGCGGCCGGACGGGCCACGAGGCGGGGTCGGCCGCGAAACGCTGGGCCAGGGCGAGGTGGTCGAGACGGACGTCGACGGCGGTCATGGGTGCTCCTCGTTTCTCTGCATCGCCTATCAATTCTATAGGCTTACCGTTGTGGCGCGGCCCGGGTGCGAAAGACTCGCGGTAAGTGGCCGCGGAAAGACCCGATCGGTGTGCCGCGGGTCGGGGGAGACGCTCAGATGCAGGTCAGCGCGGACAGCGCGCGCTGGAGCACCGCGCCAGGTCGATCGCCAGGCGGGCTGTGAGGAGGGTGCCCTGCCGCTGCATGACGCCCATGGTGAGGCTCGGGCGTGATCAAGGTCAACCCGATACCGCATCGTGGGAGCGTGTCTTGGTCGTTCTTGAAAGA
>CAKUMG010000158.1 GCA_934667465.1 uncultured Actinoplanes sp.
GGTGGCGACGTCGCCGCCGGCGGAGAAGGCCCGCCCCTCCCCCGTGAGCACCGCCGCGCGCACGCCGTCGTCCCGGACCCCGTCAACGGGTCCGGGACGACGGCAGCGTCTCTACGTCGTGGCCTTCGCGCGCGCCCGGCTCGCCCGCGGCTTGGTCGCCGCGACCGTGGTCTTCTTCGCCGCCGCCGGGGCCTTGCCGCCGTTGTTGGCCTTCGCCGCGCGGGCGGTGGCCGCCTCAGCACCGGTGGCCTTGCCCTCCAGCCCCAGCACGGGCCGCAGGAACTGACCGGTGTGGCTCTCGGGCACCTCGGCCAGCTCCTCGGGCGTGCCGGTCGCCAGGACCATGCCGCCCTTGTTGCCGCCCTCGGGGCCCATGTCGATCAGCCAGTCGGCGTTCTTGATCACGTCGAGGTTGTGCTCGATCGTGATGACCGTGTTGCCCTTGTCGACCAGGCCGTTGAGCACGATCAGCAGCTTGCGGATGTCCTCGAAGTGCAGGCCGGTGGTCGGCTCGTCGAGCACGTAGACGGTCCGGCCGGTGGAGCGCTTCTGCAGCTCGGAGGCGAGCTTGACGCGCTGCGCCTCGCCGCCGGACAGCGTCGGGGCGGGCTGGCCGAGCCGCACGTAGCCGAGGCCGACGTCGACCAGGGTCTTGAGGTGGCGGTGGATGCCCGTGATGGCCTGGAAGAACTCCGCGGCCTCCTCGATCGGCATGTTGAGCACCTCGGAGATGGTCTTGCCCTTGTAGTGCACCTCGAGCGTCTCGCGGTTGTAGCGGGCGCCCTTGCAGACCTCGCACGGCACGTACACGTCGGGCAGGAAGTTCATCTCGATCTTGATGGTGCCGTCGCCGGAGCAGTTCTCGCACCGGCCGCCCTTGACGTTGAACGAGAACCGGCCCGGGCCGTAGCCGCGCACCTTCGCCTCCTGGGTCTCCGCGAACAGCTTGCGGACGGCGTCGAAGACCCCGGTGTAGGTCGCCGGGTTGGAGCGCGGGGTGCGCCCGATCGGCGACTGGTCGACGCCCACGAGCTTGTCGACGTGCTCGAGCCCGGTGATCCGGGTGTGCCGGCCGGGCACGAGCCGGGCGCGGTTGAGCTGGTTGGCGAGCACCGTGGAGAGGATGTCGTTGACCAGTGTCGACTTGCCGGACCCGGACACGCCGGTCACGGCGATGAACTGCCCCAGCGGGAACGGCACCGTCACGTTGCGCAGGTTGTGCTCGCGTGCGCCCTGCACGACCAGCTCGCGGCCGGCCGTCTGCGGGCGGCGGATCGCCGGGGTGGCGATCTGCTTACGACCCGAGAGGTACGCGCCGGTCGGCGACTGCTTGTTGGCCAGCAGCCCCTTGACCGAGCCGGAGTGCACGATGTTGCCGCCGTGCTCGCCGGCGCCGGGCCCGATGTCGACGACCCAGTCCGCGGTGCGGATGGTGTCCTCGTCGTGCTCGACCACGATCAGCGTGTTGCCCAGGTTCTTCAGCCGGACCAGCGTCTCGATCAGCCGGTGGTTGTCGCGCTGGTGCAGGCCGATCGACGGCTCGTCCAGCACGTAGAGCACGCCGACCAGGCCGGAGCCGATCTGGGTGGCGAGCCGGATGCGCTGCGCCTCGCCGCCGGAGAGCGTGCCCGCGCCGCGGTCCAGCGACAGGTAGTCCAGGCCGACGTCGACCAGGAACCGCAGCCGCGCGTTGATCTCCTTGAGCACCCGCTCGGCGATCATCTTCTGCCGGTCGTCGAGCTCCAGGCCGGCGAGCAGGTCGGCGCACTCGCCGATCGACAGGTTGCAGACCTCGGCGATGCTCTTGCCCGCGATCGTGACGGCCAGCACCTCGGGCTTGAGCCGGGTGCCCGCGCAGGTGGGGCACGGGATGTCGCGCATGTACCCTTCGTACTTGTCGCGCGACCAGTCACTCTCGGTGTCGTTGTGCCGGCGCTCGATCCACTGCACCACGCCCTCGAAGCCGGTGTAGTAGGAGCGCTCGCGGCCGTACTTGTTGCGGTAGCGGACGTGGACCTGGTCGTCGCCGCCGTAGAGGATCGTCTTCTGCGCGCGGCTGGGCAGCGCCCGCCACGGGGTGTCGAGGCTGAAGCCCTCGGCCTTGCCCAGCGCCTCGAGCAGGCGCAGGAAGTATTCCAGGGTCGAGCCGCCGGACCAGGGCTGGATCGCGCCCTCGCGCAGCGACGCCTCCTCGTCCGGGATGATCAGCTCCGGGTCGACCTCCTTCTTCGTGCCGATGCCGGTGCACTCGGGGCAGGCACCGTAGGGCGCGTTGAAGGAGAACACCCGCGGCTCGAGGTCCTCGATCGCCAGGGGGTGGTCGTTGGGGCACGCGAGGTGCTCGGAGAAGCGGCGCTCGCGGGCCGGGTCGTCCTCGGGCAGGTCGACGAAGTCGAGCAGCACGAGCCCGCCGCCGAGCTGCAGCGCCGTCTCCACCGAGTCGGTGAGGCGCCGCTGCGCGGACGGCTTCACGGCGAGGCGGTCGACGACCACCTCGATGGTGTGCTTCTCCTGCTTCTTGAGCTTCGGCACGTCGGTCAGCGGATAGACCGTGCCGTCGACCCGGGCCCGGGCGTAACCCTTGGACTGCAGCTCGGCGAACAGGTCGACGTACTCGCCCTTGCGGCCGCGGATCACGGGGGCGAGCACCATGAACTTGGTGCCCTCCTGCATCGCGAGCACGCGGTCGACGATCTGCTGCGGGGTCTGCTTGCTGATCCGCTCGCCGCAGACCGGGCAGTGCGGGATGCCCGTGCGCGCGAAGAGCAGGCGCAGGTAGTCGTAGACCTCGGTGATCGTGCCGACCGTCGAGCGCGGGTTGCGCGAGGTCGACTTCTGGTCGATGGACACCGCCGGGGACAGGCCCTCGATGTAGTCCACGTCCGGCTTGTCCATCTGCCCGAGGAACTGCCGCGCGTAGGACGACAGGGACTCGACGTAGCGGCGCTGACCCTCGGCGAAGATCGTGTCGAAGGCCAGGCTGGACTTGCCCGAGCCGCTGAGACCGGTGAACACGATCATCGCGTCGCGGGGCAGGTCGAGAGAAACGTCGCGCAGGTTGTGCTCCCGCGCGCCGCGAATGATCAAACGGTCGGCCACAGCCAGCCACTCCAGTTACGTCAGAGGTATAGGCGCCGCCACCCTAACGAGGGGGTACGACATTTTTCCGCCGAAGAACAACAGCGCCCCGTGCCGCCTGCTTGTTCCCCCCATCCCACCACGCCGACACCGCGACCGGCAGGACCGGGAAAAGTCACCCGGTGGGGTGAACCAGCTCACGCACGTCCCACAGCTCCACGCCGCCAACCTGCTGCGGCTCCGCCCCGATCAGGTCCGTCAGGATCGTCCGGAGCAGCTCGTGACGCTCGGTGCCGGGCACGAGCACCACGACCGAGGCCCGCCAGTGGGTCAGGTCCGCGACCGCCGCCTGCCGGTCGGCGGAGGTCAACACCGGCATGCGACCGTACGCCTGAGCGACCCGCAGGATCGAGGTGGTGGGCCGCAGCGGCGCCCGCCACGACCCGGTCCGGTCCTCCGGCGGGTTCGCCGGGCCCATGAAGTATCCACCCGGCACGGCGAAGTTCAGCCCGCTGAGCGCGAACCAGCGCATGCCCTCGCGCCCGTAGGTGACCTCGGGCACCGGCACGGACACCAGCGTGCGCCCCTCCGGCACATAGTCCTCGTACATCTTCTCCGCGATGAACGGCGGCAGCGGGGTGGCCGCCACCACCGGCAGCGGCTTGGGCAGCACCGGCACGACCGCCACCGCGACCAGCACCCAGAACGCGCGCCGGTGCCGGCGGGCGATCCGCCCGGTCCGGTCGCAGGCCAGCGCGAGCAGCACCCCGATCAGCGCGGCGGGCACCATCGCGAACCGGGTCACGCTGACCAGGTCGATGATCGGCACATGCTGGATCAGCGCGAACGGCAGCGGGAACCCGGTGTCGTGCCCGGCCACCCGCAGCTCGGGGCCCATCGACATGAGCAGCAGCACCAGCGCGGCGACCATGGTGGCGCGCGCGGCGGCGCTGCGCCACAGCAGCACCCCCGCGACCACGAGCAGGACCAGCATCGGCAGGCCCCAGAACGTGTTGTCCTCGGTGGGGCTGGCGCTCAGCTGCCGGGCGATCGCACTGTTGCCGGCCAGCGACTGCCGCGCGTAGGCGCCCAGCGACAGCAGGTCGGTGACGAACTCCCCCGGCGCGAACGGCTGGCCGCTGTAGCTCTGCGGCCCGGAGAACTGCCACCACAGCGGGTACGCCAGCAGGGCCAGCGCCGTCGCGCCGGCCACGCCCAGCCCGGCCAGGAAACGCCCGGCCACCTCGCGCACGACCCGCGGGGCGAAGCACGCGTACGCGATGACGAACGCCAGGAACGTGAGCGCCGTGAAGAGCAGGGTCTCCTCGTTGACGAAGACCTGCAGCACCACGAGCAGGCCCAGGATCACGCCGCCGCGCAGGACCCGGCCGGGCTCGCGCAGCCGCAGCACCTGCCAGACGAGAAACGGCAGCACGAAGTTGGCGACGAAGTTCACATGACCGTTGGCGTGGGACACCATCGCGGGCGCGAACCCGCACCAGAGCCCGCCGAGCCAGGCCGCGAGCTCCGACCGTACGAGATGACGGCGCAGCACCCACCACCACGCCGCCGCCGTCCCCGCCAGCCCCAGCGTGAGCAGGGCCACCAGCGAGACACCCGCGCCGAGGAAGTGCGTGACCGGCGCGAACGGCACACTCAGCGCCAGGATGGACGTGTTGGCCATCATGTTGACGCCGTCCGGCACGTTCATCCGGCCGGACAGGAACGGGTTCTCCCCGTGGAAGACGACCCGCTCGCCGTGCGCCAGCACGAACAGGAAGAAGCCGTGGTCGTCGTCGTTGTGCGCGAGCACCCGCGTGGCCGGGCTGATCCACAGCTGGATCAGCGTCACCACGCTCAGGACGAGATAGCTGACCGGCGCCCAGACCCACGCGCGGGCAGCATGCACCGGCGGCTCACCCTCCTGCGGAGAGCGCCGGCCGGTCCGGGGTTCCTCGAGCGTGGCCACCGGTGCATCTTGCCAGAGCGCGCCGCGGTCACCGCGGTCTGCGCCGACCGTACGAGGCCAGCCGGGCCGCCTTCCGGCCGCTCTCCTCGGCCACCTCGCGGTGCAGTTTCCGCCAGCTTTCCCACCTCCGCGGCGCCAACGTCCCGTCCTCGAGCGCCGCGCGGACCGCACAGCCGGGCTCGGCATCGTGACCACAGTCACCGAATCGGCAGTGGGCGGCCAGCGCCGCGACATCCGCGAATGCCCGCTCCAGCCCCTCGCCGGTGTCGAGCAGGCCGACGCCGCGGATGCCCGGGGTGTCCAGCACCGCGCCGCCCTGGGGCAGCAGGACGAGGCTCCGGTACGCGGTGGTGTGCCGGCCCTTGCCGTCGGCGCGCCGGATCTCCTGCACCCCCATCACGTCCGTGCCCGCGAGCGCGTTGACGATGCTCGACTTGCCGGCCCCCGAACGCCCCAGCAGCGCCAGCGTCCGGCCGCCCTCGGTGAGCCCGCACAGCTCGGCCACGCCCGCACCGCTGCGCACACTGACCGGAAGCACCCGCACACCGGGAGCGAGCTCGGCCAGCTGCCGCGCGACCGCCCCCGGATCGCGAGCGGTGTCACACTTCGAGAGCACGATCACCGGCTGCGCCCCGGACTCCCAGGCCAGCGCGAGCAGCCGCTCCACCCGCGCGTCGTCGGGCGCCGGATGCATCGGCTCGACGACCGCGACGACGTCCATGTTGGTGGCCAGCACCTGGCCGGTCGAATCCTTGTCGGCGGTACGCCGCACGAGCGCGGTACGCCGCGGCAGCACCACCTCGAGCGTGAGGCGCCGGTCGGGCCAGCGCCGCAGCACCGCCCAGTCCCCGGCACAGGGCAGGTCGGCGGGGTCGGCGGCGGCACTGAGCAGCAGGCTGCCGGCGAGACTGGCCCGGTGCACGCCGCCGGCGGCGAACACGGTGCAGACACCCCGGTCGGCGCGCAGCACGCGCCCGGCAAGCGTGTCGGGGCGGTCGAAAGGCCGGAAGGCGGACGCGAGCGTCGCGTCCCAGCCCGGAGCGGGCAGGAAAGACATGGAAACCCTCAAAGGCGAGAGGAACGGGCGCCGACGGATGTCAGGCGCGGGCCCCGGGTCGGAGCGGGGACACACTGACGACGAGCACTTACTCCCACCTCCTCCACGGGTTCGTCACGACGCGTCTGGCACCGACGGTAGGTCCGCGGCGCCGGGAGCGAAACCCATTTCCGCCGCCCCCGCCCGGGGCGCCACGCCGGCGCGGGGTTCGGTGGCTGGGCGGGGCGGCGGGGTGCCACGCCGGGGCGGGGGTTCGGTGGCTGGGCGGTGCGCAGGCGCGTACGGCCGATAGGGTTTTGACGTGACGATGGATCCGCTGGTCCTCATGACCGATGTCGATCAGGCCACCGAGCGGCTGGTCCGCACCGCCGAGCGGCTCGAGCCGGACGCGCAGACGGCGCCGTCCGCGCTGCCGGGCTGGACGATCGGGCACGTGCTGACCCATGTGGCGCGCAACGCCGACGCCTACACCAACCTGCTGACCTGGGCGCGGACCGGGGTGGAGACCCCGGCGTACGCGACGCCGACCGCCCGCACCGAGGGTCTCGAGGCGGGGCGCTCCCGGCCGGTCGCCGAGCAGATCGCCGACATCCGCGAGGCGCACGAGCGGTTCGCCGACGCCGCCGCGGCGATGCCGGCCGCGGCCTGGACGGTCGTGCTCCCGCCCACCGGCTCGTCCGCGGCGGCGGTGCCGTGGGCCCGGCTGCGCGAGGTCGAGGTGCACCACGTCGACCTCGGCCGCGGCTACACGCCGGAGGACTGGACGGACGGGTTCGCGCTGCGCCTGCTCCGCGAGATCATCGCCGGCGCCCGCCCGGGCACGCCGGGCCTGGTCCTGCGCCCGCACGGCCTGGACCATTCGCTGACCATGGGCGCGACGACCGCCACCACCCCCGCGGTGGGCGGCCCGACCCGCGCGATCGCCGCCTGGCTCGCGGGCCGCGCCGACGGCGCGGAGCTGACCGTCTCCCCCGACGGCGAGCTCCCCGTCCCGCCCGTCTGGAAGTGACCTCCACGCCGTCCCGCCCGTCCGGGAATGACTTCCACGCCGTCCCGCCCGCCTGGGATGACCTTCACGTCCGGGACGACCATCACGTGTTTCACCCGTCCGGGACGACCATCACGTGTCCCACCCGTCCGGGATTGACCTTCACGAGGGAGCGATCATGACGTACACCGGTGACGTGAGCCGCGGCTCGGCCCCCGCGATCCGCGAGCTGGCCGGCCTGACGATGACCAAGGTCTCGGTCGGCCCGATGGACAACAACGCCTACGTCTTGAGGTGTACGTCCGATGGCAGCACGCTGCTGATCGATGCCGCCAGCGACGCCGCCACCCTGCTGACCCTGATCGGCGACGCCGGCCTGTCCACCGTGGTGACCACCCACCAGCACCACGACCACCACGGCGCCCTGGCCGAGGTCGTCGGTGAGGAGGCGGGGCTCGGGGTCGTCGCTGACCCCCTCGAGCTCGGCCGCCGTGGGCCTGCGGTACCCGGGGATCTCGCGCTCCATCGCGTCCACCCGCTCCCGGTTGCGGATGCGGCGGGGGATGATGGCCGCGAACCCCACCACCAGCGCGATCACCCAGATCAACCCCACGTTGCCGGCCACGGAGAGCCAGCCGTAGCGCTTGCGCACGTCCTTGCGCCACTCGTCCTCCAGCTGCCCCATCGTCATCCCGAAGGTGACGCGGACGGAGCGGTCCAGCGAGCCCTCACGGCGCCAGTTCTCCATCAGCAGGGCAAAGCCGCGCTCCCCGCTGCGCCGCCGCAGGTGGTCCACCATCGTGGCGGAGAGCAGGTACGCCAGCCGGGCGCGGGCGGCGGAGCGCGGCCACGCCAGCTCCAGGGAATCCAGGGGTGGCGCCTTGCCGAGCAGAAACGCCAGCCGCAGCGTCCATCCGCTCTCCACGTCCCAGCTGCCGGCGGCCACCTCCGCGTATCCCTCGTTGAACCAGCGCGGGATGGTCCCCGGCAGCCGCTCGCGCAGGGCCAGGTGCGCGATCTCGTGGCGCAGCGTGGCGGCCGCGTCCACGGGCCGGACGTCGGGGATGGGATAGACGGGAAGGACGATGATGCGGTAGTCCGGGATGGCCACGCCGCCCGCCCACTCCGGCGCGCGCCCGCCCGTGGCCGCGCTGAAGTCCGCCGGCGTGGGCGCCAGGACGAGGATGGACGAGTCCGGCACGGTGCCGCGCCCAAAGCCGGGGAGCGGCATGGGGCGCGTGGCGGTGGCGAGCACCTCGCGGGCCAGCGGCAGGTGGCGCGGCGCGTGGATCACGCGCACGGTGCCGGCCTGCAGGGTGTCCGCGTCCGTCGTCTGCGCGGCGGCGGGCGCCGGCCGGGTCGAAAAGGAGAGGAGCGCGAGGAGCGCGGCGAAGAGGACGCGCGTCAGGCGGAGACCGGCTGCCCGGCCTCCAGCTGCGCCAGCGCCTTGCCGCAGCGCTCGCCCCACAGGTTGAAGCGGTTGGCCTGGAACCCCGTGCGCCACGCGTCCTTCGCCTCGTCCGTGCGGCCTTCCAGGTAGAACGCGCGTCCCGTCTCCCACCAGGCCTCCAGCATGTTGGGCGCAAGCTCCAGCGTGCGCTTGAAGAAGCCGCGCGCGTCTTCGTACATCTCCCGTTCCAGATACACCAGGCCCATGTAGAGGTGCGCGTACATCTGCGCCTTGCGGTCGCCTTCCTGCCGGATGGCCTTGCTCAGGTGCTCGATGGCCTCGCCGAAGATCCCCTTCTTGAGGCAGATGTACCCCAGGTTCACCCGGGCCAGCGGGTTGTTGGGGTCCTTCATGAGCACCTTGTAGTACGTCATGAGCGCGTCGTCGTACTGCTCGCGCAGCATCTGCGCCCACCCCAGCAGCGTCTCGGTGTTGGGATCGTTGGGGGCCAGCTCCAGGGCGCGCTCCAGCTCCTTGATGGCCCGCTTGGCGTCCCCCGACGCAATGGCGCTCCACCCCCGCTCCACGTAGGTAGTGCTGCCGATGAGGTCGGCCACCACGGGCTGCGCGCGGGGCGCGGCCTCGGGCAGGGGGAGGGCCTTGTAGCGCTCCACCAGCCCGCGGATGCGCTCCTTGAGCCCCGTCAGCCCCTCGATGGCGGCCTCCGTCTCGCGGAAGAAGCCCACGATGTCGGCGCGCAGGGCCTCGCGGTCCCCCGCCCCGGCGGTGCCCAG
>CAKUMG010000159.1 GCA_934667465.1 uncultured Actinoplanes sp.
GGGTGCGGCGGTTCAGCATGATCGGATCGGGCACGGCACATCTCCCCAAAGCGCCAAGATCATCAGGCCCGGGGAACGGTGGGATGTGCGCCCGGTGAACCCCGGGTGCCGTTTGCCGGTCGAAGAATCATACCCTTGTTGATCTATAGGTGATGTGCAAATATCTCGGGCGGCACCCTTTCTCCGAACAGGAGCGTCGACATGACCAGTCCGCTGACCCGCCGTCATCTGCTGCGCCTCGCCGCCGGCACCGGAGCCGCCGGCCTCCTCGCCGCCTGCGCAGGCCCCGGCGGCAGCGACAGCGGCGAAGGCGGCGAGGGCGCCAAGGACGCCGAGATCTCGTTCGCGCACTGGCGCGCCGAGGACAAGGAGGTCTTCGCCCAGATCATCGGCACCCGCAAGGTCCGCCAGGACATCAGCCCGTCCAACGACTACCAGAGCACCGCCCTGCAGAAGCTGCGCGGCGGCACCGTCGGCGACGCGTTCACGGCGTTCCGCGGCGCGCAGTTCCTCGACATCGCCAAGGCCGGCGTGTGGAGTGACCTCACCGGCCAGGCGCTTGTGCAACGGTACGAGCCGCAGCTCATCACCCCGGGCGCCGACGGCGGCAAGCAGCTCGGTCTCCCGTACCAACTCGTCTTCAACACCCCGCTCGCGAACACCGACCTGACCGGGGAGGTCCCGAGGGACTGGGACGGCTTCCTGGGACTGCTCGACAAGCTCAAGGGCAAGGGCGTGATCCCGATCGCGTGGCCGGGCGGCGACGCGGGCAACGCCGGTCAGCTGCTCAACGCGATGGTGGTCAACACCGCGCCCGCCGACGACGCGCTCGGCAGGATCGAGACCGGGGAGCGGAAGGTCACCGACGACTGGTTCCTCACCGTCCTGCGCCAGTACGCCCAGCTGCGCCCGTACTTCCAGCAGGGCGCGACCGGCACCAGCGCCGACGCCGCGCAGGCGCTCTTCGCGCAGGGCAAGGCGGCGCTGCTGGCGACCGGCTCGTTCCAGGTCTCGACCGTGCGCAAGCTCGGCGCGACGTTCCCGATCGACCTGCTCATGCCGATCACCACGACCGCGGACCAGGCGAAGTACGAGGGTGTGTTCAACGCGACGTTCATCCTGGGTGTCAACGCGAAGTCGAGCAAGCAGGCCGCCGCCCTGGCCTGGCTGGAGCACCTGTCCGATCCCGCGGTCGCGGGCCTCTACGCCAACGGCACCGCGCAGCACGTGACCGTGAAGGGCGTCGACTACACCAACCCCGACCTCAAGGCCCTCGCACCCTGGCTCACCCGCAGGACCGCGCTGGCGCCCCGCTTCCAGTTCAGCAACCTCGACGTGCGCGGCGCTGTCGAGAACGCCACCGTGCAGGTCGTGGGCGGCACCAGCCCGGAGGAGGCCGCCGAGGCGGCGCAGAAGATCATCGATCAGAAGCGATGAGCCGCCGTACGCCTCCGTCGCTCTACCTCTTCGGCGTCCCCGCGCTGCTTCTCTACGGCGCCTTCTTCCTGCTGCCGGCGGCGCAGGGGTTGCGCTACGCGACGACGGACTGGGACGGCTTCAGCCCCGCGTTCACCGATATCGGCGCGGAGAACCTGGTGAACGTGGTCGGCAACGACGACCTGTTCCGCAACGCGCTCACCAACAACCTCAAGTTCCTGCTCGTGGTGGTGCTCGGGCAGACCGCGCTGGCCCTGCTGCTGGCGGTGCTGCTGGCCCGGCGCACCCGCGGCTCGACCCTGCTGCGCGGCCTGTTCTTCCTGCCCACGATCCTGTCGTCGGTCTCCGTGGCGTTCATCTGGAAGTTCGTCTACGACCCGAACTTCGGGCTGGCCAACACGCTGCTCGACGCCGTCGGCCTGGACCGGTTCCGATCGGCCTACCTCGGCAACGAGGGCACCGCGATCCTCTGGGTCGCGGTGGCGCAGATCTGGTTCCACGCCGGGCAGATGATGATCGTCTACATCGCCGGCCTGAACCAGATCCCGCCGGATCTCTACGACGCCGCCAAGACCGACGGCGCCGGGCGGTGGCAGCAGTTCCGGCACATCACCTGGCCGATGGTGGCGCCCGCGACCGCGCTGGTCGTCGCGTACACCACGATCCAGTCGGTCAAGGCCTTCGACCTCATCCTGGGCCTGGCCGGCAACCCGCCGCGGGCCTCGCTCGACGTGCTCGCGACCCGGATCTACACGACGTTCGCGAACTCGCAGCTCGGCTATGCTGCGGCCGAGTCCGTCGTCTTCATGGTCGCCATCGCCGCCGTGACGATCCTGCAGAACAGGGCCGCCCGCCTGGCACACGGAGGAACCGCATGACCCGCCGTGCCGTACTCACCGTCTATGCGCTCCTGATCGTCGTGCCGCTGCTGGTGATCGTCGGCGGCAGCTTCAAGACCACCACCGCGCTGTTCGACTCGCCGTTCGGCCTGCCCACCGCGCCGACCCTCGGCAACTACGCCACCGTGCTGGGCAAGCAGGGTCTGCTCCGGGTGCTGGGCAACAGCGCGCTGGTGGTCGCGGTCTCGGTGCCGGTCACGCTGCTGCTGGGCAGCCTGGTCGCGTTCGCGGTCGCGCGCCTGCCGCGCTGGCCTTCGAGGATTCTGTACGGGATCTTTGTCGCGGGCCTGGCCGTCCCGGCGCAGGCGGTGATGATCCCCCAGTACGTGCAGTTCGACCGGCTGGGACTGCGCGACACCCTGGCCGGCCTGATGCTGGTCAACATCGTGGTCACCCTGCCCGTGGCGGTGTTCATCCTGGCCGGCTTCCTGCGCACCCTGCCCGCCGAGCTCTACGAGGCGGCCGAGGTCGACGGCGCCGGCCCGTGGGCGACCTACCGCCGGATCGCGATGCCGGTCTCGCTGCCGTCGCTCGCCGCCACCGCGATCTTCCTGGTCGTCATGCACTGGAACGACCTGCTCTATCCGCTGCTGTTCATCGACGACCCGGACAAGCGGACGCTGCCGCTCGCGCTGCTCGACTTCCAGGGCGAATACCTCACCGACTATCCGCTGCTCTTCACCGGGGTGGTCGTGGCGTCGCTGCCGATGATCCTGGCGTACGCGTTCCTGCAACGCCATTTCGTCGCGGGCATCACGGCGGGGGCGGTCAAGGGGTGAGGTCTGGATTCAGCTTCGTAACGTCTCTATGGGGGTGCGGCCGTAGCGGACGCGATAGGCGGTGCTGAATCGGCCGAGATGGGCGAAACCGCAGCGGTACGCGATGCCGGCCACGGTTTCGACGCCGTAGTGGCCGTGGCGGAGGAGCTGGTGCGCGTGCTCGAGCCGGACCACCCGCAGATAGGCGAGGGGGGACACGCCCAGGTGCCGCCGGAAACCCTCCTGCAGCGTACGCACGCCCACCCGCCCGATCACGGCGAGTTCCGCGACCGTGTACGGCCGTTCCGGCTCGTCGTGGATCGCCGTCACGACGCGCTCGATCGACGCCGGGCGCGCCCTCGGCGCCGGCCGGGTCTCGGGCGCGGGCAGGCACAACGCCATCCCGGCGACGAGCACGTGGCGCATCCGCTCCGCGATCAGCGGATACTGCAAGAGGCCGTCGGCGGCGAGGCACTCGTCCCGTACCAGCCGGACCATCCGTCCCCAGGTCGCCGCGGCCCCGCGCGTCATGTCCAGGGCCGGCGCGAGCACCGGCTCGCCCAGCTCGTCGTGCAGGGCCTGCTCGTCCACCATGACCGCCAGCGCCCGGTAGTCCGCGCCGTGCCGGTAGACCACCTCGTCGCCGGCCCGCAGCACCGCCGCCTGGTTCCGGTCCGCCCGCACGTCGTCGCGACCGTGCGTCACCTGGATGCGGCCACTGTCCGCGAGCACGACCTGGTAGCCACCACCGCCGGTGACCGTGTGCGTCAGCCCGGACCCGAACGTGCCGGCCACCAGGAACGCCGGCCCGAGCGCCACCACGTCCAGATCGATCCGGAACGGGGCGCGGCCGGCGGTGTCGAGGCGCAGATCCCCGTACGTGAAGAAGCGGCTCACCTCGGCCCGGGCGTGGTCCATGTCGGAACTGACGAACCGCCACCGCCGGGGGCGTTCCCCCTCTTCGATTGTCACGGGCGCAGGATGCCCGGCACGGGGTGTCCGCATGCCGGGCACTTCGGGTGAACATGTGCCGTGCAGCTTTTCCTGCCCGTTCCCCCCGCCGGGTTTCGAGCTTTCGCGGCGCCTGCCTGCCCGCCGGCTCTTCCGTCCGTCAGCTTCACCGGCGGCCGTTTTTGTCGTAGGGCGCCGCTAGTCTCCCGGCGTGGATCTGACGAGCGCGCAGGCCGTGGCCCTGCGCATGCACAGCCTGCTGCTGACCGGCGACGGCCGCCCCGGCTCGGTGGCCGGGGTCGTGGAGTGGTTCGGGGCCGTCCAGGCGCACGACATCGACCAGGCGGTGTGGGCGCTGGGGATCAGGCTGCCCGGGTCCACCCTGGACGGCATCGGCGCCGCCCTCGAGCGCGGCGAGGCGGTGCGCACATGGGCGTTCCGGGGCAGCAGGCAGTATGTGCCCGCGGCCGACGTCCGGTGGATGCTGGCGCTGACCGGCGTGCGGGCGCTCACCGGCTCCCGCCGCCCGGAGAAGCTGGGCCTGACCGCCGGCAGTGCCGGGCGCGCGCTCGACGCCCTGCCCGAGCTGCTGGCCGGCCGGCGGCTCACCGTGGAGGAGTGCCAGGCCGAGCTCGCCGCGCGGGGCATCGTCGCCCGGGGCTGGGACGTCTCCGACCTGCTGTGGTGGGCGGGCGTCCGCGGCCTGGTCTGCTGCGCCCCGCAGACCGCCGCCCCGGGGCGCTACATGCTGCTCGACGAGGTCCCGACCCACGACAACGAGCCGGAGCCCGACGAGGCCCTGGCCACCGTGGCGACCCGCTACTTCCGCTCCCACGGCCCGGCGACCGTGGACGACTTCGCCCGCTGGACCGGCCTGACCAAGGCCGACGCCAAGCGAGCCGTGACGATCGCCGACCCGCGCCTGACCCCCGTGGTCGTCGACGGCACCGCGATGCTCGCCGACCCGTCCCTGCTCACGGTCGACCCGGCGGCCGCGTCCACCGCGTGGGTGGCGCTGCCGGGCCTCGACGAATACGTGACCGCCTACAAGGAGCGCGACATGCTCGTCCACCCCGAATGGCTCGAAGTCACCACGCCCTCGACGAACGGCGCCCGCTCGTCGCTGCTGGTCCGCGGCGGCCGCATCGCCGGCGTCTGGAAACGGGCCCGCCGCGGCGACCGCATGACCCTCGACGTGACCATGCTCGAACCCCTCGGCCCCGCCGACCACGGCCCGGCCTGCGAGGCCCTCGACCGCGTCGCGGCCTTCCACGGCACGACCGGCCGCGTCAAGTGGAGCCAGTTCTGACCCCCGCCCCGCCCGCGGTCGCTGTCGAGGCGCGCGGGCGGCGGCGCGGGCGGGTCAGCGGAAGCCGAAGCGGCGCTGCTCCGCGCGGGCGGGGGCGCGGGCGGGTCAGCGGAAGCCGAAGCGGCGCTGCTTCTTCTGGCGCCCGAACGTGCCCTGGAGCGTGTCGGCGCCCTTGCGGAGCAGGCGGGTGCCCCGGCTCGCGCCGCGGCGGGCCTCCAGGGTGTCGCTCAGCTTGCGCGCCCCGGCCGCCGCCAGCGGAATGGCGATCGCCGCGATCGCGTAGCGCCTGATCAGGTTGAACAGCATGGTGCACTCCTCGGGAGTCGACGGGCGGTCCGTTGCCCCTGCCATACCCGATCCGGGCTCCGTCTACCGCCATAGCAGGAGAAATGGCATGTCACGGCGTCGGCGGGCCACCCGTCCGTGCTTGGAGCCCTCGTTTCCGGCAAGCCGGCGCCCGTGCTTCGCCGAACCGGCGCCCACGTTCCCAGCGAGCCGGCCTCCGCTGTCCCGGCGAGCCGGCCTCCGCTGTCCCAGCGAGCCGGAATGCGCGCGGACCTGGACGGGCATCGATGCGACGATGGCGCGATGGGGAGTGTCGCGGGGCCGCTGCTGCGCGGGGCGACGTACCGGCGGGGCGCCTTCCTGCTGCTCGGCGGCGTGGTGGTGTTGCCGTACGCCCTGGTCGCCGTCGCGCTCGGCCGGGTGGCCCGCGAAGGGTCGACGCCACCGGGTCTCGTCGTGCCGCTGGTGGCGGCGGTGATCGGGCTGGTGCCACCGTTCCTCCGCGGGACGCGGACCGTCGAGATCGCCGCCGTCCGGGGGTTGCTCGGGGTGGACCTGCCGGAGCCGCCCGTCCGGGTCGATCGCGAGGCCCGGTTGCGGTCCGCGCTCTGGTACGCCCTGCACCTCGCCGCAGCCCCGGCGAACGGCGGGCGCGTTCCTCCCCCGCGCGAGGGAGGCGCTTCCCACGGGCGCGGGAGTCGACGGAGCCCGCGAACGACCAGGCTGATCCGTGTCAGCACCACGGGGAACGACATGGAGGAACCGATGCTCAAGAAAGCTGTCCTGGCCCTCACCGCCGCCGGAGCCGTCCTGACCGCCACGACCACCCCCGCCGCCGCCGGCGCCGAGGGCCCGTCCGCGTTCGGCGGCAACCCGCTGACCGTGGCCGGCGGCAAGGCCCCGACGGAACCCAGCATCGTCGGCCAGGGCACGACCTGGCGCCCCGCCGGCGACGACGTCTTCTTCAAGGTCGACGCCCACGGCCTCGGCACGGACGCCCGCGGCACCTTCTACGTGAGCCACTACCTGGACGGCCGCGGCGGCTGGTTCCGGGGCACCGTCGACTGCCTCGTCGTCGTCGGCGGCGTCGTCGTCCTCACCGGCATCGTCACCGACGGCACCGACCCGGAGTGGGCCGGCATCCGCCGCGGCATCACGATCCACGACAAGGGCCGCCACGACCGACTGGGCTACAGCTGGGTGGTCGACGACAACGCGAAGTCGGTGCCGCTCTGCACGAGCAGCGCCCCCTTCGCATGGGTCGAGACCGGCGACTTCAAGGCCGTCCAGTGGATCCCGATCGAGAGCCCGCCCTGGGACAAGGCCAAGATCACCCGCTGACGGTACGCCCGGCGGCGCGCGTCTACCGAAGCCGCGCGCCGCCGGCTCGCCCGGTGCTGCCGGGCATCTCCGCCGGGTCGCTGGTCACCCTGTCCCACCAGCCGCGCGCCCGAGTCCCGGCACCACCACGGATCAGGGTCACGCCACCGAGGACGACCGCGATCGCCCCGACACCGGCGACCGCCGCTGCGTACAGCTCGAGTCCCGCGCCGAGCAGGACAACACCGACGAGGGCTACCGCCACCCCCATGCCGGTCACTGCCGCTCCGGACAGCATGGTGCGACCGGTCCGCACGGCGACACCAGCGACGGCGATCGCCGTCCCGATCGCGGCGTCCGCCAGCCCGTACGTGTCGAAGCCGAGGAGCAGCGACCAGGAACCCAGCGCGGCGAGGGCGAGCCCGGCGCCGGTCACGACCATCCCGGTCAGGTTTCCGGCTCTCGTCAGAGGCGGAACTCCGAGAGCGGCGATCGCCATTCCCGCGCCGGTCATGACCAGCCCGGCGAGAAGGTAATCCGCGGTCAGCACGGCGATGCCGCAGACAGCGATCGCCGCCCCGGCGACGGTGCACGTCGTCGGAACGGCGACGTCGCCGAACGCAAGCACCGTGACACCGACAACGGCACACCCCGCCCCGGCCACGATCACCGCACCGGTGGACAGAATGTCGCCGGTTGACGGCCCGACGGCCCCCATGCCGATGGACGCCACCCCTACCCCGCTCATCGCCACCCCGGTGAGCAGCGATGCAGCCGTCTGGAGATCGGTGGGGACGAGGACTGCCGTGCAGGTCAGGGCGGCGGCAACGGCCACCGCCCAGGGCATCGACGACACCGGCCCGGCCGCGGCCACCAGCAGGGCGAGCAGCGCGGCGATGAGCAGCAACCGCGTGGCGTGACGTGACAACGGCGCCCGGGGCGGTAGCTTGCGCAGCCAGGACGCGGTGGCCAGAACCGCCCCGGCGGCGGCCGCGGCGGCGAGCCCCCGGTACCGGTAGTCGTCGGCGAGAAGGTTGACGGCCATCCCGCCGGCGACGAACCCGAGCAGCACCCCCGCCAGTCGCCCGTACCGATCGAGCCGCACCCGATGCCGGCCGCCGTCCGTCTCCCGCTCCGTCATGGACACATCGTGACCGGCCGTAACCGCCAGGGCCCCACGACATGCCGTGCGCCTAGGGCTACGAAGGCGCTCCGGCCCGTCACCGCGCGCCCCTCGATCTTGGTGTTGATCTCCCGGGTGCCCTCGTTGGAATAGAGCGCTTCCGCGACGAAGCACCCCGCGCCTGGTACGGCCTCCCGCCGGGCCTACACGTCAACGTATAGGCGTACGTGTATGGGCTGCGTTTATGTTCCCCGCAAGCGGGACGCGTGGCGAGAAGCATCCGGCAGTCCACGTGCCCCCGATCCAGAGGGAGGAACGATGGGTATCACGAGAAAGAGCATCGGCGCCTTTGCCGTGGCCGGCGCCACGACGTTTGCCGTGAGCGCGGCGGCCGTACCCGCGCAGGCTGCCGAGTCATCCGGCGCGACCGTCCGGGCGACCTGCTTCGGCGGGGCCTTCGGCTACACCAAGGGAACCAACCAACTGCTCGTCCCGTCGGGGGCGCCGACCACGCGATACACGACCGGTGCCAATTGCGCCGACATCAACATCAAGACGCGCGTGCTCGAGGCCGTCCGGGTGTGCTTCGTCCGGACCGGATGCCAGGGATCCTACCGGCTCACCCAGGCCGGCGTCTGGACCGCGGTGGCCACGAACGTCCTGGACAACGTCCCCTATTACTTCGACTTCGGCAGGAGCCCCGCCTCCTCCGGACAGGTCGCCGACTGACGGGGGCGCCTGACGCCCAGCGCTCGATCAGGTCCGGCGTACGTTCGATGGCGCGCCGCCAGGCTCCAAGGGCTCGGCGGCGCGCAGCCATGGCCCGGGGCGACGGCCGGCCCGGACTCCGACACGGGGGTATGGGTTGGAGCGGCGAACGTCACCCGCCGGGCTTGAAGTGCGGCTCGGGGCGGGCTGGGTCACTAGACTTCGGGCCCATGCTCACCATGCAGGACGCGCTCGCGCGGCTCACGGCGTACTGGACCGATCAGGGATGCCTGGTCGTGCAGCCCATGAACACCGAGGTCGGGGCCGGCACGCTGAACCCCGCGACGTTCCTGCGGGTGCTCGGGCCCGAGCCGTGGCGGGTCGTCTACACCGAGCCTTCCGTACGGCCGGACGACTCGCGGTACGGCGAGAACCCGAACCGGCTGCAGACGCACACGCAGTTGCAGGTCATCCTG
>CAKUMG010000160.1 GCA_934667465.1 uncultured Actinoplanes sp.
CTGCATCGAGAAGGACACCGTGCCGGGCCGCCGCGACGTGCGCCGGCTCTGCGAGATCCTGCTCGGCGGCGACCGGATCGGCCAGGTCGGCTATGACGCCCTGCCCCCGCTCGCCCGCGACGTCTTCGACCGGCTCGCCCCGCTCGGGCTCAACCTCGAGCAGCGCAGCATCCAGCGGGCGCTGCTCGACCTCGCCGCCCGGCCGGAGCTCGCCGCGTGCTCGCAGCTGCTCTGGATGCTCCGCTATCTGCTGCCCGACCAGGCCGTCCGGCCGATCATGGGCTCCCGGCGCCTCGGCGAGAAGCACATCCAGGAGAGCTGGGACCTCGACCTCGGCCGCCACCAGCGCAGCATCATCGAGCTGGGCTACGAGGGCGTGACCGTCGAGCAGGTGCTCGAGCAGCGCCTGCGCCGCGACGCGTGGGACCCGAAGGCGACCGCCGCCACCGGGCTCAAGGCCGTGGAGCACTCGCTGCTGTTCCTGCGCAGCCCGCGCCTCACCGACGAGCTCGGCACCCGCGCGGTGGAGCTGCTCGCCGCCGAGCGCACGGTCGACGAGGCGCCGGCGGTGCTGCGCCGCATCCGCCGGCTGCTCGCCCACTACCGGGCCACCGTCCCGGTGCTGCCCGCCTGGTGCGAGCGCTTCGTCACCGGCGGCTACGCGCATTACTGCACCCTGCTGCCCACGGCGTTCGTCGACGAGGACACCGGGGCCCGGCAGGTCGGCGCGATGCTCGGCTTCCTGTTCAGCATGGAGAGCCTCGCGCTGTCGCTGGGCTGCGACCGCACGCAGCTGGAGCTCGCCGTCCGCCAGGCGCACCCGGAGGCCCCGGCCAAGGTGGCCCTGCTCTGGGCGGCCCGCCACCAGCTCGGCGCGCTCCCGCTCTCCGGCCTGCGGGACCGCGTCGACGACCTGCTCGGCAACCCGCTCGTCGTCCCGGCCGTCCCGCAGTATGTGAGCGGCTTCGTGCAGGCCCTCGAACCGGTGCCCCGGCTGGCGCCGTTCGTGGTGGAGACGCTCTCCAAGGCGTTCGGCCGGCTCCCCGACCGGGTGCTGCTGCCCTGGCTCCCGACGCTGATCACCACGCTCAAGGACCAGGCGGCGGAGCTGGTGCCGGTCCTCACCCGCGAGGCGGGCCGGACGTTCCCGGGTGCCCTCGCCGCGCTGGACGCGTGGACCGCCCCCTGGGACAAGACGGGTGCACCGGCCGCGCCGCGGGCCGCCCCGGCGACGAGTGCCGCCGGCGCGTTCCTGGCCGCGCATCCCGCCGCCACGGACGCGGTGGCGGAGCTGCTCGGCTGCTCGGGCGAGTGGACCGCCCTCGCGGAGGCGCCGCGGACCTCCGAGGTGGCCGCGCTGCTCGCGACGTGGCCCGAGAGCACCGAGGCGGTGATGGACCTGATCGGAAGCTAGAGGTGGGGGAGGACCTCGGCCGCCAGGAGGTCGAGGTGGTCGAGGTCGGCCAGGTCGCGGTGCCGCACGTAGACGCGGGTCGCGCCCAGGGCGGCGTACTCGGCGATGCGGTCGGCCACCTCGGCCGGTGAGCCGGAGATGACCGGCTCGGGCGGGAGGTAGGAGGGCGCCGTGAGGAGCTCGCGGCGGCGGCGGACCTCGGATTCCGTGCGGCCGCAGGCCACCGCCAGGCCCACCGACAGCGTCAGGGGCGGCTTGGTGCGGCCGTGCTGCTCGCACGCCTCGCGGACGCGCGAGAAGAGCTCGGCGGTCCGGTCGGGCGGCGTGAACGGGGCGTTGTACTCGTCGGCGTGCCGCGCGGCGAGGAAGGGGGTCCGCTTGGCGCCGCGGCCGCCGACGATGATCGGCGGGCCCGGGCGCTGGGCCGGCTTCGGAAGGGCGGGCGCGTCGGCCAGGGTGTAGTGGCTGCCCGCGTACGAGAAGGTCTGTCCGTCCGGGGTGGACCAGAGGCCGGTGACGATGTCGAGCTGCTCGGCGAGGCGGTCGAAGCGCTCGCGCGGCGTCGCGAACGGGATGCCCCAGGCGGCGTGTTCCTTGCCGAACCAGCCGGCACCGAGCCCGAAGTCCAGGCGCCCGGCGCTCATCAGGTCGACCTGGGCCGCGCTGATCGCCGTGACCGCCGGGTGCCGGAACGTCGCGGCGGCCAGCAGCACGCCGAGCCGGATCGTGCGGGTCTCGCGGGCCAGCGCGCCCAGCGTCACCCACGTGTCGGTCGGGCCGGGCAGCCCGTCGGAGGGGTGCATCGGCAGATAGTGGTCGGCCCGGAACCAGCCCTCGAAGCCCGCCGCCTCCGCATGCCGCGCGGACCGCAGCTGCTCCTCGTAGGTGGCGCCCCGGTGCGGCTCGGTGTACAGGCTCACGCGCATGGCCGCTGACGGTAGCGGCCGGAACCGTTGCGCCGCAACGCAAAGAGCCGCGTACACCCACCTCGATCATCGATCAATCAATCCCGGCGCCGAATCGGTTCTCCCGGACCGGATCGTGCCCTACGCTCTGCCGCAATTCAGTCCAGTGTGGAGATCGGCGGGGCGATGAGGAAGCTGATGACGGCGGCGGTGGCCGCGCTCACGGCGGTGGCGGTGGGCGGGTGCGGCGGCAGCGACGGCGAGGCCGGCGATGGGGGTGCGCTGCGGGAGGTGCGCTATCTCACCGCCTTCAACGCGTTCGGCCGGGAGGCGTACGCGTTCGTGGCCGACGAGAAGGGCTACTTCCGCGAGCAGGGGCTCGACGTCGAGATCTCCATCGGCGCGGGCTCCGGCGAGAACATGGCCGCGCTGGCCGGCGGCGCCGCCGACTTCGCCCCGGTGGACTCGACCGGCTACCTCCTCCTCAAGGGCTCCGGCAAGGTCACCGGCATCACGGCGGTCGGCGCCGTCCAGCAGAAGTCGATGGTCGGCATCATGACCCTGGAGGGCAGCGGCGTCGCCTCGCCCCGGGACCTCGAGGGCCGGGTGATGGGCGACCAGGAGGGCGCTACCACCACGATCCTGTTCCCGACCTACGCCAAGCTCGCGAACATCGACCCCGCGAAGGTCGAGATCACGCCGATCAACGCCGGGGAGCTGGCCGGCGCGCTCGGCGCCGGGAAGGTCGACGCGATCGGGCAGTTCGTCGTCGGCAAACCCCTGATCGAGAAGGCGGCCGGCGGGAAGAAGGCGGTGTCACTGCCGTTCAGCGACGTGCTCACCGACCTGTACGGGCACTTCCTGCTCACCTCGGACAAGCTCGCCGCCGAGGACCCCGAGCTGGCGCGCAAGTTCACGGCCGCGCTGCTCAAGGGCATGGACTACGCGCTCGCGAACCCGGCCGAGGCGGGGCGGATCCTCAACGAGGCCCAGCCCGAGACGGATGCGCAGGTCGCGGCGGCGGAGCTGGAGATCATGGCCGCGTACGCGAAGGGCGACGCCACGAAGCTCGGCGTGGTCGACACCGCGCGGGTGCAGCGGGTCATCGGCGTCCTCGAGGGCGCGGGCACGATGCCGGCCGGCAAGAAGCCCGCGGACTTCCTGAGCCTCGACCTGATCCCGCAGTGACCGGGCGGGTCACGACGCGTCTGCTCGGCGTCGCCCTGCCCGTCGCGACGCTGGTGGTGCTGGTGGCCGCGTGGTCGGTGCTGATCCGGGTCTACGACGTGCCGCCGCAGGTGGTGCCCGCGCCGGAACAGGTGGCGGGCGAGCTGTTCCGGCTACCGGAGTATCTGCTCCGGCAGTCCTGGTACACCCTGCGCGAGGTCTGGACGGGCTTCGCCATCGCCGTGGTGATCGGCGTCGGCCTGGCGCTGGGCATCGCGTCGACGTGGTGGATCGACCGGGCCGTGTCTCCGATCCTGGTCGGCTTCAACGCGATCCCGAAGATCGCCGTCGGCCCGATGCTGGTGCTGTGGTTCGGCTTCGGCATGGAACCGAAGATCTTCGTGGTGGTCCTGCTCTGCTTCTTCCCGATCGTGCTCTCGACGGTGGCGGGGCTGCGCTCGACCCCGGCCGAGCTGATCGACCTGGCCCGGTCGCTGGACGCGTCGAAGATCAAGACCTTTCTGACGGTACGGGTCCCCTGGGCGCTCCCGCAGTTCTTCACCGGCCTGAAGCTGGCGGTCTCGCTCGCGTTCGTCGGCGCGGTCGTGGGCGAGTTCATCGGTGGCGGGCGGGACGGCATCGGGTACGTCATCGTCTCGTCCAAGGCGCAGATCCAGACGGCGCTCGCCTTCGCGGGCATCTTCCTGCTGGCCCTGATGAGTATCGCCTCGTACTACCTCGTCGTGGCCGCCGAACGCCTGCTCCTCCCCTGGGCCCGCGCCACCACGTCCTGACCCACCCCCACGGTCCGGCAACGATGGCCCCGGCCCCGGCGGTGGCGTCCGGCCCCGGTGGTGGCGGCCCCGGTGGTGGCGCCTGGCCCCGGTGGTGGCGCCTGGCCCCGGTGGTGGCGTCCGGCCCGGGTGGTGTCGCCCCGGCAGCAACATCGGGCCGCAGTGGTGGCCTGGTGCGGACCGGTCCGGCTTCCCGCCGTGGGAAGGGGGACCGGTCCGATGCTGCCGCCGGTCCGATGCTGCCGCCGGCTCGGGGGAGCCGCCGGCTCGGGGGAGCCGCCGGCTCGGGGGAGCCGCCGGCCCGGGACGCCGCCGGCACCGGGTAACTGCCGGTGCCGGGGCTGCGGTGGCCCGGTCAGGCGGCGGGGGTTTCGGCCGTGGCCACGATGGTGGCGCGGCCGAGGATGTGGCCGGCCATGGTGAAGCCCAGGAAGGCCGGCGTCGCCTCGGCGGGCACCGGAAGCTCCGCGATCCCGAGGGCGTGCACGGTGATGTAGTAGCGGTGCTCGCCGTGGCCGGCGGGCGGGGCGGCGCCGATGTACTGCGGGCGTCGTTGGGCAGCTGGATCGCGCCCTCCGGCAGCCCGGAACCGGAAGCGGACCCGGACCCGGCTTCGGACCCGGACCCGGCTTCGGACCCGGACCCGGCTTCGGACCCGGACCCGGCTTCGGACCCGGACCCGGCGCCTGCGGGCAGGGTGGTGACGGTGGCCGGGATGTTGAAGACGGCCCAGTGCCAGAAGCCGGACATCGTCGGCGCGTCCGCGTCGTAGACGGTCACGGCGAAGCTCTTGGTGCCCTCGGGCGCGCCCGACCAGGTCAGGTCGGGGGAGATGTCCTGGCCGCCGGGGACGCCGAAGACGCCGGAGTGCTGGGCCGGGGGCAGGGTCCCGCCGTCGGTGGCGGCGGCGCTGGTGACCGTGAAGCTGGGGACCTGGGGGAGGCGGGCGAACGGGTCGGTGGCGGTCATGGTGACGGCGCTCCTGGGGAAGGAAGTGGTGTGTTGCGAACACCAGCAAGCCTGCGACCTGCGGCGACGGGGAGGGAGATCCTCGGCATCCTGGTGCCCGGAGTGCCACCCTCACCCGATGACGACCGGCCGCGCGGGGCGCAGACTGGGATCATGCCAGCGCCCCGAGCCGCGAACCGGCCCGAAATGTCCGCGTTCCTGCGAGCCATGCGGGCACGCGTCCGGCCGGAGGATGTGGGCCTGCCGGCGCTGGGGCAGCGCCGGACTCCGGGTCTGCGCCGTCAGGAGGTCGCGCAGCTGGCCGCCGTGAGCATCGACTGGTACATCCGGCTCGAGCAGGGCCGGGTCGGTGTTCCCGGCGCCGCGGTTCTGGACGCGCTGGCCCAGGCGCTGAAGCTGTCCGAGGCCGAGCGCCACCACCTGCACCTGATCGCCCGGGGTGACGCCCCGCCCGCGCGGCACGTGCCGGCGCCGGCGAGCGAGTCGCTGCGCACGATGCTGCACAGCATGCCCGCGACACCCGCCTGGATCGTGGACTTCCGGTTCGACGTGCTGGCGCACAACGCGGCGGCGGTGGCGCTGTTCGGCCCCGGTTTCGCGGCCGGGACGAACACCGCGGAGCCGCTGTTCCTCGACCCCGGCGCCCGGGACTTCCAGCTGGACTGGACCCGCATCGCCCGCGAGCACGTGGGCAACCTGCGCGCCAACCTGGCCCGGCACCCCGGCGACCCGCGGCTCGAGGCACTGGTCGCCGGACTGCGCCGGGGGAGCGCGGACTTCGCGGCCTGGTGGGACGACCAGACGGTGCAGGAGCGGACGAACGGCACCAAGCGCGTCCTGCATCCGACCGGCGGGGTCATGACGTTGCGCTACGACGTGCTGGCCGTCCAGGACGGCTCCGAGCAGCGCCTCTCGGTCATCACCCCGGCGGACGCCGACGCGGAGAACGCGCTGCGCACGATCATCCTCCAGGGCACCGGTCTGCGTGCGGTCAACTGAGGCCGGGAAAACGCGCCGAACTGAGGCCGGGAAAACGCGGTGAGCTGAGGGCGGAAACGCGGTGAGCTGCGGGCGGGGAAGCGCGGTGAGCTGAGGCCGGGAAAACGCGGTGAGCTGAGGGCGGAAACGCGGTGAGCCGAGGGCGGAAACGCGGTGAGCCGAGGGCGGAAACGCGGTCAGTTGAGGCGGAGAAACGGCGACGCCGCCGGGACCCGAAGGCCCCGGCGGCGTTTCTGCGGTGACTGCTCAGCCGACGGTGACGTCGAAGACGTGCATGATGCCGCGGTCGGTGGACTGCGGCAGCGTGACCGAGTCGACGGTCCTGGCCGGGTCGAGTGCCACCGGCGTCGTGGCGAAGACGCGGAACGTGCCGCCGCCCGCCGTACCGTTGGCGTTGTTGCGGCCGTTCAGGGTGAGCAGCGGGGTGCTGTTCGCCGAGGAGGCGGCCGCCCAGTCCGCGAACTCGACCGGGACGTCCTGCGTGGTGCCGTCGGTGTAGCGGACGACCGCGGTGCCGGTGGCCGGGCCGTTGGTGGCGAGGCCGAGGAACGAGATGCGGCCGGCGGAGGTGTTCGCCAGATCGATCTTCTGGCCGTGCGGGATCCAGTTGTCGGGCTTGCCGGGCTCGGCGGTCGGCCAGGTGAAGGTCAGACCGTCGTGGGCCAGGGAAGCGCCAGGGGTGGCGCCGGCCGCGGCGAGCGCGTCGCGGGAGAGCGACCAGTCGCTGAGGTCCAGCGAGCCGAGGTTGCCCTTGCCGGCGGGGGTGGTGCCGACGTTGTTGCGGGCGTCGGCGCCGTCGGTGTAGGACGGCGGGACGTCGGCGGCGCCGGTGCCCCAGGCCCCGGGGGTCGCCTTCATGGTGAAGTCGAGGGTGCCGCCGTCACGGGCGAACGACGCGTCGAGCCAGGACGCGGTCTGCGCCTTGCCGTTCGCGCGCAGACCGTCGACGTAGCGCGCACCTGCGGCCGTACCCCTGGCATTGATCTTGATCTTGGCAGTGCCGGCAACGGGCTCGATGACGACCTTGTCGAACATCGGGGCGCTGATCACCAGGTCGCCGGTGCCGTAGATCGCCGGGTAGAAGCCCAGGTTGGCGAAGACGTACCAGGAGCTCAGCGCGCCCTGGTCGTCGTTGCCGGGCAGGCCGGACGGGGTCGTGTCGTACATCTCGTCGACCGCGCGGTGCAGCACGTCCGTCGCCTTGGCCGGGGCCTGCAGCCAGTTGTAGACCCACGGGGTGTTGAAGGCGGCCTGGTTCGACAGATAATTGCCGGTCTGCGTGTACGCGCCGGCGTCCAGCCGCTCCATCAGAACGTCCAGGGCGGCCGTGGAGGCGGCGACGCCGCCGCGCTTCTCGACGAGCGTGCCGATGTTGTGCGGGACGAGCCACCCGTACTGGTAGCCGGTCGACTGGTTGAACTGTCCGCGGCCCGCCGAGTCCTCGCGCACGCGCAGGTCGAACGCGCGGTCGAAGCCGTTGCGGCCGCGCGGCAGGATGTGCTCGGTGACCGGGTCGAAGACGTTCATCCAGCTCTGCGAGCGGGCGGAGAAGAAGTCGTACGCCTCCCGGTCGCCCAGCCGCGACGCGAGCTGCGCGATGGCGAAGTCGTCGATCGAGTACTCGAGGACCCGGGACGTCGCGAAGTCGCCCTTGGCGTTCTCGATCAGGCCGGTCGCGAAGTACTGGAAGCCGTCCGTGCGCTTCGTGGTGGTCGCCGGCAGCATCTGCGTGGCCTTCATCGACGCGAGCGCGGCCTGCCGGTCGTAGTCGGTGGCGCCCATGTCGTCGAGCGTCGCGAGGATCACCTGCAGGTTGTCGCCCTGCATCCGGGAGGCGCCGGGGGCCCAGCCGCCGGTCTGCTTCGTCAGCTCCACGATCGACTGGTTGATGTCGTTCGCGACCTGGGGGAACGTCAGCGCGATGAGCTGGACCTGGCTGCGGTACGCGTCCCAGCCCGACCCGGCGAAGTTGATGTTCTTGTAGAAGTGCCGGCCCTTCGCGACCGTGTGCACCTTGTTGTCGTAGCCGAGGTACTGGCCGTTGACGTCGTCGCGCACGTTCGGGTGCAGGAACGCGTGGTAGAGCGCGGTGTAGAACTTGATCCGCCGCTCGTTCGTGCCGCCGTCGGCGTCGATCGTGCCGAGCGCCTCCTTCCACAGCTTCTTCGCGTCCGATTTGACGTCGCCGAAGCCGTCCCGGCCGACCTCGGTGTCGCGGTTGAGCGCGGCGTTCTCGACGCTGGTGTAGCTGAAGCCGGTCTTGGCGACGACCTTGGTGCCCTGCTTGAAGGTCAGCCACGCGCCGGTGTCGTGCCGGTAGTCGACGCCGGTGTCGGTGGTGCTCTTGACCGCGTGTGCCGAGCCCGGGGTCAGCACGTCGTCGGTCCACGTGCCGTAGGACTCGAACGCCTTGTCGTACTGCGTCGAGAAGTACGCCTTGTAGAGGTTGCCGTTGTCACAGACGTCGGTGCCGTACATCCAGCCGCTGACCGTGCGCGTCTCCGGGTCGATGGTGACCTCGCTGCCGAACGTCCGGTTGTTCGGGCCGGAGACGTCGAGGATCAGCGTCGAGTCGCCGCTCTTCGGGAAGTCGAAGCGGCTGACGCCGGTGCGCGCGGTCGCGGTCAGCTCCGCCGTGACATCGTTGTCAAGATCCACGCTGTAGTAGCCGGGTTGCGAGACCTCGTTGGCGTGGTCGAACGGCAGGTAGTAGTCCTTGATGTGCGACGCCGGGCTGGACGGCAGCGCGCCGCCGGTCAGCTCCCCCGCGTACGGGATCGTCGGGAACTCGTAGCCGCCGAAGCGCCCGGTGCAGCCGGTGCCCGAGTAGCGCGTCATGCCGAAGCCGCGGATCAGCGAGGCGGTGTACTCGTAGCCGCCCTTCTGGCCGACGTTCGCGTTGCCTTCCGCCCAGGTGGTCGGGCTCGGCTGCACCATCCCGAACGGCACCGCGGCGCCGGGGAACGTGTTGCCGTACGCGTCGTTGCTCTTGTTC
>CAKUMG010000161.1 GCA_934667465.1 uncultured Actinoplanes sp.
CACCCTAACCCGACACGCCTCAGCGCGATCGGACCACGACTTTGAGTTACGACGTGTTGCTGTCCGCGCCCGACGTCGGCGCGCGGGAAGAGGAATATGTGCTGGCGGCACTGCGCTCGGGCTGGGTCGCCCCCGCCGGGCCCGACCTGGACGCCTTCGAGCGGGAGATCGCCGTACGGGCCGGCGTGGTGCACGCCGTCGGCCTCAGCTCCGGCACGGCCGCGCTGCACCTGGCGCTGCTCGGCATCGGCGCCGGCCCGGGCGACGTGGTCGTGGTGCCGACGCTGACCTTCGCCGCCACGGCGAACGCCGTCGTCTACACCGGCGCCACCCCGGCCTTCGCCGACTGCGACCCGGCCACCGGCACCCTGGACCCCGCGCTGCTCGAGGAGCTGCTCGCCCGGCTGCGCAGCGCCCGGGCCCCGGTGCGCGCCGTCCTGACCGTCGACCTCTTCGGCCTCTGCGCGGACTACGACCGGATCCTGCCGGTGTGCGAACGCTACGACGTGCCCGTGATCGAGGACGCCGCGGAGGCGCTCGGGGCCGCGTCCCGGGGCAGACCGGCGGGTTCCTTCGGCCACGCGGCGGCGCTGTCCTTCAACGGCAACAAGATCATGACGACCTCGGGCGGCGGCATGCTGCTCACCGGCGAAGCCGCGCTGGCGCAGCGGGCCCGCTTCTTGGCGTCGCAGGCCCGGCTGCCGGCCGCCCACTACGAGCACGCGGAGATCGGCTACAACTACCGGCTCAGCAACCTGCTCGCCGCGCTGGGCCGCGCGCAGCTGAGCCGCCTCGACACGATGATCGACCGCCGCCGTCAGCTGCGCCGCCGGTACGCCAAGTTGTTCGCCGGCGTCCCCGGAGTGCGGATCCTCGGCGACGACGAGAGCACCAACGCCTGGCTGACGCCCGTGGTGGTCGACCCGGGCACCGCCGGCTGGTCCGCGAGCGAGCTGGCGGCGCACCTGGCCGCGGACCGGATCGAGACGCGCCCGGTCTTCAAGCCGATGCACCTGCAGCCCGTCTTCGCCGGCGCGGACGGCGCGATCAGCGGGGCGGCGCAGCGGCTCTTCGAGACCGGGCTGATCCTGCCCAGCGGCTCGGCGATCGTCGACGCGCAGGTGGAGCGGGTCGCGGACCACATCGCCACGTTCCTGCAAGAGCGCGCATGACGTCCGGCGAGCGCGCCGCGCACGAGGCAGGAGCACGCGTAACGCCGGGCAAGCGCGCCGCGCACGAGGCAGGAGCGCGCATGACGCCGGGCAAGCGCATCGCAGACGTGGTGGGCGCCCTGCTGCTGCTCGTCCTGACGGCCCCGGTGCTGCTGACGGCGATGGCGGCCGTCGCGGTCACGCTGGGCCGGCCGGTGTGCTTCCGGCAGACCCGTACGGGCCTGAACCTGCGCCGTTTCGAGCTGTGCAAGCTGCGCACGATGACCGGCGCCCGCGACGCGCGGGGGCGGCTGCTGCCGGACGGCGAGCGGCTCACCCGGCTGGGCCGCCTGCTGCGCCGGGCCAGCATCGACGAGCTGCCCGGGCTGGTCAACGTGCTGCGCGGCGAGATGAGCCTGGTCGGCCCGCGGCCGCTGCTGCCCCGGTACGAGCCGTTCTACACCGAGCGCGAACGGCTGCGGTTCGGCGTCCGGCCGGGTATCACCGGCCTGGCCCAGGTCAGCGGCCGCAACGCGGTCGCCTGGGACGAGCGGCTGGAGCTCGACGCCCGGTACGCCGAGGCGTGGACGCCGGCGCTGGACCTGCGCATCCTCACGGCCACCGCCGTGCTGGCCCTGACCGGCCGGGGCGCGGCCGCCGATCCCGCCGCGCTGATGGCCGATCTCGACGCGGAACGGGCCGCCGCCCGATGACCGCACCGGCCGGGCTCGACGGCACCGATCCGTCCCTGCTGGCGGCGGTCGCGCGGCTGCTGGCCACCAGCGTGCCGACGGAGGCTGCCGGTCTCGTGCCCTACAGCCTGCCGGAATACCACCGCTACCTGGCCCGGGTGCTCGCACCGGCGCCGCCGCACCGCACCGTCCTGATCCGTGTCGTCAAGCGGGAGGCGGCCCCGGTTGCGGTCGCCGACTGGCGGGTGCTCGGCAGCACGCTGTTCCTCAACGGGCTCGCCGTGGATCCGGAGCACCGGGGCGGCGGGCTCGGGCGGCGGCTGGTCGACGACGGTGCCGATCTGGCCCGGGCGCTGGGCGCAGCCCGGCTGGCGCTGGACGTGGCCGACGGCAACGCCGCGGCGCGGGCGCTCTACGACCGGGCCGGTTTCCTCCTGGCCGGCACGGCGGCGTGGCACCGGCTGCCGGTCGGCGCGCCCGGGCCCGATCCGGAGGTCCGGGTGCTCGACTGGCCGGTCTTCGCGGCCTGCCGGGACGCCTACGGCTTCGCCGAGCTGACCGTGCGCGGTTCCGGCGGCGTACCGGTGACCGCACGCGTGACCGGTACCGCGATCCGGGTGCCGGCCTCCGGGCCCACCCCCGCGCGGTGGTGCGCGCTGTCGGGATGCGACCGGGCCTGGACGGCCGACGGCGCGCCGGGGCGCCCGTTCCTGCGTTTCGTGCGGATGACCCGGGCGGTGGCGTGAGAGGGGACACGGATGTGCGGGTGCTCGACGCCGACGCGGACCGGGCACGGTGGTGCCGGCTGTGGGAGCAGTGCGGCAGCGAGCCGTTCGCCCACCCCGCGTACGGCCGGCTCGTCGCACAGCCCGGCGAACGTCCCGTCGCGCTGGAACTCGGCCTGCCCGGCGGCGCCGCGCTGCTGCCCCTGATCCTGCGCCCGGTGCCGGGTGGCCACCACGACGCGACCTCGCCCTACGGCTACGGCGGCCCGTTCTTCGCCGGCGCGGCCGACCTGGGCGGCGTGCTCGACGCGGTGACGCGATGGGCCGCAAGCGAGCGGCTCTGCTCGGTCTTCCTGCGGCTCTCGCCCGGCCCGGCACCGGCACCGCGCCCGGACGTGGTGGCCGTCTCCCGGACCGTCGTGGTGGATCTGCGGCGCGATCCGGAGCAGCTGTGGCGCGGCTACGAGCACAAGGTCCGCAAGAACGTGCGCAAGGCTCAGCGCGCCGGGTGCACGGTGCACCACCTCGATCTGAGCACCGAGGCGGACGACTTCCTCCGGGTGTACGCCGCGACGATGCGCCGCCGCGCAGCCGCCGCCTGGTACCACTTCGGCCGGGACTTCTTCGCCGGGCTCGCCACCGGCCTCGCCGGCAGCTGGTCCGCGTTCGCGGTGCGGGACGCGGACGGCCGCACGGTGAGCGCCGAACTCGTGCTGGAGAGCGAGCGACACCTCTACTCGTATCTCGGCGGCACTCTGGAGGACGCGTTCCCGATGGCCCCCAACGATCTGCTCAAGCACGAGATCGCCGGGTACGGCGCCGCGACCGGCCGTCACGGGTTCGTGCTCGGGGGCGGGCACCGTGACGGCGACGGGATCTTCCGCTACAAGCGCTCGTTCGACCCGCAGGGGGTCCGGCCCTTCCACGTCGCCCGGATCATCGGCGACCGGCGGCTGTACGCGGATCTGGTGCGGCACCGGGGAGCGGCGGGGACGGAGTTCTTCCCCGCCTACCGGGCGCCCTGACGCCGGACACCCCCGCCACGATCGCGACCACGACGAACTTGTAGCCCTCCCAGCCGCCCGCCGAGTTGATGGTGCAGGCGACGACGAAGGCGAGGAAGATGCCCAGCGTCGCCTGGGACCGCGCGGCGAGCACCGCCCGGACGAGCAGCACCGCCAGCACGGCCACGCCGAGGACGCCGAAGCTCGCCAGCACGTAGACCGGCAGCGCGTTCGGCAGCATGCCCGTGGCGCCCAGGATGTAGCCCTCCGAACCGGGCCCGATGCCGGTCCAGAGCCAGCCGCGCAGCGACAGCTCGTCGACGACCGCCTGGGTGCTGGCGAAGCGGTCGTTGCGTCCGACGGTGCCGCCGGAGGTCACCGCGCTGATCCCGGAGGCGAGCCGGACCACGAACTGGTCGGCCAGGTTCGCCGAGAGCGGCCGGCCGATGTCCACACCGGTGAGCCAGTGCCCCGCGAGCACGCCGCCGCCGAGCACGGCACCGAGCACCGCACCCCGGCCGGCCGGGGTGCGGCGGCGCAGGACGTACCACGCCGCCAGTGAGCCGGCCACAGCCAGCAGCACCGTCGGGGACTTGGTGAGCAGCGTGGCCAGCAGGATGAGGGCGAACCAGGCACGCCGCCGCCGGGCGAGGGCGAGCAGCAGCAGCGCCGGCGCGAACGGGGCCCACGCCGAGGGCTCGCTGAGCAGGCCCTGCAGGCGCGGCGTGCCGTACTGGCGGTGCACGAGCCAGCCAGGACCGCCGAGCTCGTACGCGGCGTAGGCCGCCAGGGCCAGGCACACCGCCGTCAGCGTCGCCCTCCAGAACACGTCGGCCAGGATCTCGGGGCGGTAGAAGAGACGCGCGTAGAGGACCGCGAAGGTGCAGTACACGACGGCGGCAGTGCCGAGGTGCAGCGCCGGTTCGGCGAAGGCCCAGCCGCGCAGGTGGGGCCACGCCGCGGCGTACGCGATCAGCAGTCCGCCCAGGACCGTGCCGGTGGTGGCGACGACGGTCAGGTCGCGCAGCCGCGCCTGCCCCCGGGCCAGGGCCACCGCGGTCAGCACGGCGAGCACGAGCAGCCCGGCCTGGCTCGTCGGGAGCACGAGGTTCCAGCCCTGCGGCACCCGGACGTAACCGGCCAGCGCCGGCAGCACGAAGGCCCACGCGGCGGCGGTGGCGAGGCGGCCGCTCACGCGGGGGCCCGGCCGAGGGCGCGCAGCATCAGCGCCAGGGACACCGCTGCGGTGACGCTGACGGCGACCGCCGCTCCCCGGGCGCCGGCGGCGGGCACGAGCGCGGCCAGCAGCACCGCCAGCGCGCCGGTGGACACCGCCTGGGCGGCGGCGACGGCGAGGGGGCGCCCGTAGCCGCGCAGCAGGTCGGCGCAGACCTTGGTGCACGGCACGAGCACGGCCGCGGGCGCGAGCAGCCAGATCAACGTGGCGGATTCGGCGAACTCGGTGCCGAAGGCGAACGGGACGGCCCAGGGTGCGGCGAGGCACAGCGCCGTCGTGAGCACGGCGGCGGTCCCGGCGCCGGCCACCATCGCGTGCCGGGACAGCCGGGCCGCGTCCGCCCCGGCCGATCCGGCGGAGGCGAGCCGCGGGAAGGCGACGTGCCCGATCGCCGAGACGACCGGGATCGCGAGGTTCGTCAGCGACGAGGCGACCGCGTAATGGCCCAGGGCCGCCGGCGCTACCGCGACCGTGAGCACCAGCTGGTCCAGGCGGGCCACGGCGAGCTCGGGCACCGAGGTGGCCAGCTGGCTGCCGCCGTAGCGCAGCAGCGGCCGGCCGAGGTCCGCGCGGGCGTGGCCCGGGGCGAGTCCCCCGCCACGGCAGAACCCGTACGCCAGCACCGTCTGCGCCAGCACGCTCAGCAGCAGTGCGGCCAGCGTCGCCGTCAGCGTCAGCAGGCCCGCGAGGTGCAGCACGGCGACGACGGCCAGGAAGAGCAGCGGCTGGCAGACCCGCACGACGTTCCAGCGCGTCAGTGCGGTGGCTTGCAGGGCCGCGGTGTACGGGAAGCCGGCGAGCATGACGGCGCAGGTGACCCCGGTCAGCCGGTAGCCCGCGGCCAGCGTGCCGTCGCCGCGGGCCAGCAACGGGGCGGCGGTGAGAGCGAGCAGCAGCACGACCGCCCCGGCGGCGGTGGTCAGGGTGCGCGAGGTGGCCAGCAGATCCCGGCCGCGGCGCGGGTCGCGGGCCACGAAGTACGTGGCGGCGGCGGACGGGCCGAGGTCGGCGACCGTGTAGGCGACGACGAGCCACACGCAGACGGCGGCGTAGTCGCCGCGGGCGCCGGCGCCGAGGCCGCGGGCGATGAGGATGCCGGACAGCCCGGCGGCGACGGCGGCGCCCACGTTGCACACCGCGGTCCGGGCGACCGTACGGCCGAACGCGCTGCCGGTTGCGGCGAGCAGGCCCGTCACGGCATCCCCGCCGGCAGCCGCGGCCGGACCGCGTCGTAGACGGCGAGGAAGCGGCGCAGGCACGCCGCGGAGGAGAACTCGGCGACGCACCGGTCCCGGCCCCGCCGCCCGGCCGGGCCGCCCGCGCCGGCCAGGGCGTGGGCCATCCGCTCGGCGAGCACCGCCGGCAGGCCCGCGGTCCGGTGTTCGACGAGCCACCCGGTGACGCCGTCGTCCACCGTTTCCCGTGCGCCGTCGGTGGCGGTGGCCACCACCGGCAGCCCGCACGCCATGGCCTCCAGCGCCGCCAGGCCCAGCCCTTCCTCGTACGAGGTCTGCAGGAAGACGGAGGCCTGCTGGTAGAGCCGGACCAGCCCGTCCGGGGTGAGGTCGGTGCGGATCCGGACCCGCTCGGTCAGCGCCAGCCGCACGACGAGCTCCGCGACCGGTGGGGCGAGCGCCCCGAACCCGGCGAGGATCAGCGGCGGCACGCCGGGGTCCCGGGCGACCAGCCGTGCGTACGCCCGGACCATCAGCTCGAGACCCTTGCGCGGGTCGGCGAGGCGGCACACGGTCAGCAGCGGGCCCGCACGCTGCCAGCCGCCGGGCGCCGGGACGAACACCGCGGTGTCGACGCCCGGTGGCGACTTGACGACCCGGTGCTGGCCGGCGGCGTGCACCCGGGCCAGCATCGCGTCGTTCTCCACCAGGACGCCGTCGACGGCGCGCAGCGCGGCCGTCTCGATCCGGGACGTCAGCCGGGTCATCTGGCGGCGCCACAGCCGCAGCGCGGCGGACGAGCCCGGGCCGGCGAACGCCCGCTCCCATGCGGCGAGCGTGGCGACCTGCAGCACCACCGGCCGCCCGCACCCCGTAGCCACGGCCGCCCAGGCCGGGGAGCCCGCGACCACCTGCACCAGGTCGTACCCGCGCAGGGCCGCGGTCAGCTCGCGGCGCGGCCGGTAGCGCAGGGCCTCGACCTCGACCGCGTCCGCACCCCAGTGCCGGTGCCGGACCGGGAGCTCGCGCAGGTGGCACAGGCTCCGCCGGCTCCACGTCGACGGGCTCGCCAGGCGCCGGCTGGCGTCGTCGGCCCGGGACGTGGCCAGGTCGTGCACGTCGGCGGTCCAGCCCTGCGCCTCGAGGCCGTCGCGCAGCCAGCGGACGATCGTGGGGACCCCGCCGCCGCCCGCGAGCCCGTGCGTCACCAGCGCGATCCGGGTCATCGGCCCGCCGCCGTCACGCCGGAGGCCGCCGGGGCCAGTTCGAGCTCGGTGCCCAGGCTCGCCAGCCACGCGTTGAGCGCGACCACGGACCAGGCGCGCGACCAGGTCAGCCGGCCGGCGCGCCACGCGCGCAGCAGCTCGTCGACGCCGTCCGGAGCCAGGATGCGGCGTACGGGGGCATCCGGCACCTCCGCCGCGTGGACGATCCCGGCCAGGGGGCCGGCCCGCATCCACGCGTCCATCGGCAGGTGGAAGCTGGTCTTGCGGCCACGGGCCACGGCGTCGAGCTCGGGCGAGCCCAGCGCCCGGGCGAAGCCGCGTTTGCCGACGCCGTGCCGGGGATCGGCGCCGAGGGCCGCGCGGGTGAAGACGGTGTCGACGAAGGGCACGCGCAGCTCCACCGACCACGCCATCGCGTAGGCGTCCGCGTCCGGCAGCAGGGTCCCGCCGAGGTATCCGGCGATCTCGTTCAGCGCCAGCGCCCGGGCCGACACGTCGCGGCTGGTCGCCACGGCGGCCGGAGGCGGGCCCGGGAGCAGGGTGGCGAGCTGCTCGTCGGTCAGCACGCGCCGGGAGAGCCGGCCGAGCGCGGCGGCGTCGCGCGGCCCGTCCGGGCCGATCAGCCGCGCCAGCTTCGCGTTCCGGCCCCGGTAGCTCGCGCCGAGCAGCCGGGTCGCCCCCACGGCGTCACCGGCCCGCAGCAGCGGCAGCCAGCGCAGCAGCCGGAACGCCGGATACCCGGCGAGCGCCTCGTCGCCGCCGGCACCGCTGAGCGCCACTCGCCGGCCCAGCCCCGCGACGGCCCGGCTCACCAGGAAGACGTTGAGCCCGTCGACGGACGGCCGCTGCATCGCGGCGAAGTAGCGGTCCATCAGCGCGGCGTCCGGGGCGGCCGAGACGATCTCGTGGTCGTGGCCGAACCGGCGGGCCAGCCGCGCGGCGCCGGCCGACTCGGAGATGCCCGCGCCCATGTCGGCGGTGACACAGGCGACGCTGGTGCCGAGCTCGGCGCACGCCCAGGCCAGGGCGCCCGAGTCGAGGCCGGAGGAGAGCAGCAGCGCGGCCGGCACGTCGCCGCGCAGGTGCGCCGCCACCGTGTCCAGGAAGCTCGCGCGCAGCTCGCGGGGCCCGGTGCCGGGCACGGGATCCAGGAATCCGGCGGACACCACCCCGTCCGTACGCCGCCCGGCCGCGTCCCACCGGCTCCAGCCGCCCGCGGGCACCGCCTCGATCCCGTGGAACGGCGTCTGGTCCCGGCCGAGCGCACCGGACTCGAGGTAGCGCCGCAGTGCTGCCCGGCGCAGGCGTGGCCGGGCCGGCAGGGCCAGCAGCGGGCGCAGCTCGGAGGCGAAGACGAGCCCGCCGGGCGTCGGGGTCCAGTGCAGGGGCTTGATGCCGAACGGGTCGCGGGCCAGGGTCAGCGCGCGCTGCGCGACGTCGTGGACCGCGATGGCGTACATGCCCCGGAGCTCGGCGAACATCGCGGTGCCGAGCCGCTGCCAGAGCCCGGGAAGGATCGCGCCGTCGCAGCGGCCGGCGTCCGTCAGGGCGTGGCGGCGGCGCAGGTCGGCGTGGTTGTAGATCTCGCCGTTGAAGACCACGGCCACCGAGCCGTCGGCGGAGACGAAGGGCTGGTGCCCGCCGCCGGTCAGGTCGCTGACGGCGAGCCGGGTCTGGCCCAGCGCGACGCCCGGCGCGGACCAGATCCCGGCGTCGTCCGGCCCGCGGTGGCGCTGCAGGTCGTTGAGCCGCCCGACCGTGGCCCGGCCGTCACCCGCGCCGAACACTCCCGCGATGCCGCACATGTCGTCGCCTCCCGCTCACGGTCGCTCGGCCGGCTCGCGGCGGGCCGCGAAGACGAGGTTGTGCGTCACGATGTGCCCGCGCAGCTGACCGGTCTCCGCGGCCAGGGCCAGCTTCAGCAGCCCGCTGACCGGCAGCCACACGAGGCTGCGCAGCACGC
>CAKUMG010000162.1 GCA_934667465.1 uncultured Actinoplanes sp.
GGCCGCGGTCCGGAGCGTGCACGCCGGGGTCACCGCGCTGAGCGGGTCGGCGGCGGAGTTGCTCTGGCCCGGCCCCGCGGCGACGGGCCCGGGGGAGGCGAGTGCCCGGCTGGGGACGCTGACCGGCCGGGAACGCGAGGTGCTGGGGCTGCTCGGGCTGGGCCTGGCGAACCTGGAGATCGCGCGGGAACTGGGGCTTGCCGAGCGTACGGTCAAATCGCATGTCAGCAATCTCCTGGCGAAACTCGCCGTGACCAGCCGCACCCAGGCGGCCCTGCTCGCGCGACACCTGTCCTGAAGACGGAGAGCGACTCGGTCCGAAGCCGGTTCCCGGGCGGTCCGGCGGGTGGCAGTCTGGCCCGGTGTTACGAAAGAAGCGGCTGCTCAGCGCTCTGATCATTCTCCTCGTCGGCGCCGCAGCGCTGGCCGTGGCCAACAGTTCCGGGCTGTGGGGCAGCGGCGGCGGCGATCCGCGGCTGCTCGCCCATCGGGGGATCGCCCAGACCTTTCCGCTCGACGGTGTGGAGCACGACACGTGCACGGCGACGCGCATCCACCCGCCCGACCATGCGTACATCGAGAACACGCTGCCGTCGATGCGCGCGGGCTTCGCGGCCGGCGCCGACATGCTCGAGATCGACGTGCAGCTCACCGCGGACGACGAGCTCGCCGTCTTCCACGACGCCACCCTCGACTGCCGGACCGACGGCACCGGCAAGGTCCGTCAGCACACCCTCGCCGCGCTGCGCCGCCTCGACCTCGGCCACGGCTACACGGCGGACGGCGGGGCGACTTATCCGTTGCGCGGCAAGGGCAAGGGCCTGCTGCTGACGGTCCCGGAGGTGGTCGCCGCGTTCCCGGGCCGCGAGCTGCTGCTGGATCTCAAGCACGACGACGCCGTGGAGGGGGAGCGGCTCGCGGCCTATCTGGGCACGCTGCCGCCGGAGCGACTGGCCACGATCGGCGTCTACGGCGGGGATGCACCGGTCGACGCGGTGCGCGCGGCGCTGCCGGGGGTGCGGGCCGCGTCGAAGAAAACCATGAAGGACTGTCTCGTACGGTATCTTGCGACCGGCTGGTCCAGCCGCGTGCCCGGCGCGTGCCGCAACACCGAGCTGCACCTGCCCGAGCGCTACGGCCGGTGGCTGTGGGGCTGGCCGAACCTCTTCACCGACCGGATGGCGGAGGCCGGCACCCGGGTCGTGCTGGTCGCGGGGGAGGGGCCGTGGTCGGCGGGCTTCGACCGCCCGGAGGACCTGGCCGAGGTGCCCGGGGGCTGGTCCGGCTGGCTCTGGACCAATCGCGCCGACGTGGTAGCGCCCCTGGTGCGCCCGGGTCCATGATGGAGCGATGGAGGGCCTCGACACGAGCGTGCCCCAGACGGCACGGATCTGGAACTACCTGCTCGGCGGTTCCGACAACTTCCCGGCCGATCGCGAGGTCGGCGACCAGATGCGCGCGGCGTTCCCCGAGATCGAGCAGAACGCCCGGCAGGGGCGCGCCTTCCTCATCCGGGTCGTCAGCCACCTGACGAACGCCGGTGTGCGCCAGTTCCTCGACATCGGCGCCGGCCTGCCGACCGTGGACAACACGCACGAGATCGCGCAGCGGATCGCGCCCGAGTCGCGGATCGTCTACGTCGACCTGGACCCGTACGTCATCGTGCAGGCCCGTGCCCTGCTCACCTCGAGCCCGCAGGGCGCCACCGACTACGTCGAGGCCGACGCGCGCGACACGGCGGCCGTCCTCGCCGCGGCGGCCCGCACCCTCGACCTGACCGCGCCGGTGGGCCTCATCTTCTCCGGCATCCTGGGCCACATCGCCGACGACGACGAGGCCCTCGCGACGGTCCGCTCCTATGTGGCCGCGCTCGCGCCGGGCAGCTACCTCGTCGTCCTCGACGGCTCGCACAGCGTCGAGCAGCAGGCGGCGGAGACCATCTGGAACGAGCAGGCCAACCCGCCGTACGTGCTGCGCGGCCGGGACCGCTTCGCCCGCTTCTTCGACGGCACCACCCTGCTCGACCCGGGCGTCGTCTCCGCACCCTTCTGGCACCCCGCCGAGCCGGACCCCCACCCCCTCGACCTCCTCGTCGGCGTCGGCAAAATCGATCGCCCTTCGTGAGCCCGGCTGCTAGACAGGTGCCGTGACTCTCCCGTTCCCCGAGCTGCTGCGCCTGATCGACGACCGCGCCGCCGCCTTCCGCGCCGCCGTCGCCGCCGCACCCCGCCTCGACGCCCAGGTCCCCACCTGCCCCGAGTGGACGGTGCTCGACCTGGCCCAGCACATCGGCCAGAGCCACCGGCGCTGGGCGCTCACCGTCGCCGCCGGCCCGGCCGACGAGCCCCCGCCCTTCACCGCCCCGTCGGCACCCGCCGACCCGGCCGCCCTGCAGTCCTGGCTGGCCGAGGGCACGTCGGCCCTGCTGACCGCGCTGCGCACGGCCGGCCCGTCCCTCGGCTGCTGGACCTGGTGGGGCCCGTCGGAGTCCCCGCAGACCAGCGGTGCCGTGGCCCGCCACCAGCTCCAGCACATCGCGATCCACACCTACGACGCCCAGCTCACCACCGGTTCGGCGCACCCGCTGGCCCCGGAGATCGCCCTCGACGGCGTCGACGAGTTCCTCTCCACCTGCGTCGCCACCACGGCGCCGTGGCCCCACAAGCCGGCCACCATCGACTACCACGCCACCGAGGGCCCGTCCTGGCGCGTCACCCTCACCCCCGAGGGCGCGCGCATCACCCCCGGCGGCGCCGACGCCACGGCCTCGGCCCGCGGCACCGCCCACGACCTGGTCATGTTCTTCTACGGCCGGGTCGCCGCCGACTCCCTCGAAACCGCCGGCGACCCCACCGTCTTCGACCAGATCATCGCCTGGGAACCCGAAATCTGACCCGGGCGCCACCGCCCTTTCAATGAAGGACGATGCCCTCGGCGACCTGAACGTCCCGGGCGACGACCATCATCGGAGCCGTGCCGGTGGCCCGCTTCGTGGCGGGCCGGGGGCGTCAGGGGCGGTGGCAGACCGCCTCGAGGTTGATGCCGTGCGGGTCCAGGACGAAGGCGCCGTAGTAGTCGTCGTGGTACTCCGGGTGGACGTCCGGCTCCAGCAGGGACGTGGCGCCCGCGGCCAGCGCGGCCCGGTGGAATACGTCCACGTCGGCGCGGGTGTCGACGGTGAAGGCCAGGTGCATGTTGGTGCCCACGGTGCCGCCGTCGATGAGCCAGAAGTAGGGTTTCACCCCGGCCAGCCCGAACCCGGTCATGGCGGTCGGCTGGTTCGGCGTCGCGTTCGGCGGGATCTGCAGCATCTTGCTGATCCCGATGGCGGCCAGCACCGGCTCGTAGAAGTCGACGGCCGCGGCGAGGTCGGGCACGGCGACGTTGAGGTGGTCGATCCGTGATCCCGATCGGTCAAGAGTCATGATCCCACCCTGCCCGCCATTGCGGCCACTTTCCGACCGCAATGCTCATTCGAAGGCGGCGAGGTGGCGTTTGCGGGCTCGGGTGAGGTGGTCGTGCATGGCCGCTTCGGCGCGGGGCGGGTCGGCGGCGGCGATGGCGGCCGCCAGGGCGCGGTGCTCGTCGTGGGTGACTGCCGTCTGGGCGTACGGGAAGTGGCGGCGGTGCAGGTGCAGGTGGGAGTGGAGGCGGGTGATGCCGTCGCGGAGGAGCGGGCTGGCCGCCGCCACCGCGACGAGGTCGTGGAGGTGGGCGTCGAGGGCGGTGAAGGCGGCGTGCCAGCCGCGCGGGTCGTCGGCGTCGACGGTGCGGGCGGCCGCCTCCACCAGGGCGGCGCGCTGGGCGTCGGTGGCGCGGGCGGCGGCCCAGCGGGCGGCGGCGCATTCGAGGAGCAGGCGCATGTCGAACATGTCGTGGAACTCGGCGCGGGTCAGCAGTGGGCTGACCGTGTAGCCGGCCAGGGGGCGCTTGCGGACCAGCCCCTCGGACTCGAGACGGGCCAGGGCCTCGCGCAGCGGGGTGGGGGAGACGTCGAGCTCCCGGGCGTACGCGTCGATGTTGAGCCGGTCGCCGGGCGCGAGCGTGTGTTCGAGGACGGCGGCGCGCAGCGTGTCGTAGACGTCGTCGACAAGCGTCGACCGTTTGGGCCGGGGCAGCGGGACGGGTGCGGTCATGGCGGTGATCCCTTGACGGGGGCGGCTGGGCCCGGTAAACATCCAGGAAAGATCCTATAGGATCGGAGATGGATGATGAATCCCCTGGAGCGGGTCCGGATCGGGCACACCGGCGTGCACGTGACCCGGCTCGGGCTCGGTCTCGCCCCGCTCGGCGGGCTCTACACGGCGGTCGGCGACGGGCAGGCCCGCGCGACGGTCGAGCGTGGCTGGGAGCGCGGCGTGCGCTTCTTCGACACGGCGCCGCTCTACGGCAACGGGCTGTCGGAGACGCGTACGGGGTCGGTGCTGTCCGGCAAGCCCGCCGGCGAGTTCACGCTCTCGACCAAGGTGGGCCGGCTGCTGCGCCCCGGCGACGGCGACGACCAGGAGTTCTGGGCCGAGCCGACCGGGGTGTCGCCGGTGTGGGACTTCTCGGCCGCGGGCGTGCGGGCGTCTTACCAGGAGAGTCTCGACAGAATCGAGGTCAGGCCCGGAATCCTGCATCTGCACGACCCGGACGACCACTTCGAGCAGGCGGCCGCCGAAGCGCTGCCGGAACTCGCGAAGATGAAAGCCGAGGGCAGGATCAGCGCAGTCTCGGCCGGGATGAATCAGGCGCCGATGCTGGCGGATTTTGTACGCACGGGGCTGCTCGACAGCGTGCTGCTGGCCGGCCGCTGGACCCTTCTCGATCGGTCCGGCGGCGACGAACTGCTGCCCCTCTGCGCCGAGCGCGGCGTCTCGGTGATCGCGGCCGGCGTGTTCAATTCCGGACTGCTGGCCGATCCGCGGCCCGGGGCGACGTACAACTACGTACCCGCCGACAGGGGGCTGCTCGACCGCGCGCTCGCCATCCGCGAGGTGTGCGAGCACCACGGCGTACCGCTGCGGGCCGCCGCCCTCCAGTTCCCGCTCACCCACCCGGCCGTGACCGCCGTGCTGGTCGGCGTCCGCTCGCCGGAGGAGGTCGACGACGCGCTCGCGATGGCGTCGGTGCCGATCCCCGCCGCGCTCTGGGACGACCTCCCGTGATCATCGACGCGCACCAGCACCTGTGGACCGCCGACTACGCGTGGCTGCGGGATCCGGCGCTGGCCGCGATCCGGCGCGACTACACCGTGGCCGACTTGAGGAAGCAGCTGCGCGCCGCGGGGGTGGACCGCACGATCCTGATCGAAGCCGGACGGTGCGACGCGGCCGAGACCACGGAGTTCCTGCGCCTCGCGGCCGCGACGCCGGAGATCATCGGTGTGGTCGGGTGGGCGTCGCTGACCGATCCGGATCTCGCCACCACGATCGCCGGGTACGCGGAGAGCCCTCTGCTGGTCGGCATCCGGGACCAGGTGCAGGCCGCGGCCGACGACCACCTGGACCGCCCCGACGTCCGCGCCGGGCTGGCGACCGTCGCGGCCCACGGAAAAGTCAACGAGCTGGTCGTCCGTACGCCTCAATTGCCCGCCGTCGCGCGAGCCGCCCGGGACCTGAGCGGCGCCACGTTCGTCCTGGACCACCTCGGCAAGCCCCCGATCGCCGTCGGCGACCACGACCGCTGGCGCGAGCTGCTGGCCCCCGTCGCCGCCTGCCCCAACGTCGTCGCCAAGCTCTCCGGCCTGGTCACCGAGGCCGGCCCCGGCTGGACCGCCGCCGACCTGAGGCCCTACGTGGACACCGCCCTCGAGCTGTTCGGCCCCGAGCGCCTGATGTTCGGCTCCGACTGGCCCGTCCTCGAAGTAAAAGCGACATACCCGCAGGTCAAGGACGTCATCGCCGGCCTCGTGCAGGACGACGCAGACATCTTCCACCGCACCGCCCGACGCACCTACCCCCTGGAGCAACCGTGAAGTACCTGCGCATCGGCCCCGCCGGCCACGAGCGCCCCGTCGCCGCCCACGACGGCAAGTTCTACGATTTGTCCGAAACGACCCCGGACATCACCGGCGCCTTCCTGGCCGCCGGCGGCGTCGACGCCGGCGGCTTGAAGAACGAGATCGACATCGCCGGCCAGCGCATCGGCGCCCCCATCGCCCGCCCCGGCGTCGTGCTCTGCGTGGGACAGAACTACGCAGCCCACGCCGCCGAGTCCGGCGCCGCCCCGCCCACCCAGCCGATCATCTTCTACAAGGCGCCCAACACCGTGGTCGGCCCGCACGACGACGTGCTGATCCCGCGCGGCTCCACCCGCACCGACTGGGAGGTCGAGCTGGGCGTCGTCATCGGCCGCACCGCCCGCTACCTGGACTCGCCCGCCGACGCGGCCGCGTACATCGCCGGCTACGTGCTCTCCAACGACGTGTCCGAGCGGACGTTCCAGCTCGACGACTCCGGCGGCCAGTGGTCCAAGGGCAAGTCCTGCGAGACGTTCAACCCGCTCGGCCCGTGGCTGGTCACCCCCGACGAGCTCGGCGACCCCACCGTGATCGGCCTGCGCAGCTGGGTCAACGGCGAGCCCCGCCAGGACTCCACGAGCGCCGACATGATCTTCGACGTGGCGCACCTGATCTGGCACCTGTCGCAGTACACGGTGCTCGAGCCGGGCGACCTGATCAACACGGGCACGCCGCAGGGCGTCGCGCTGTCCGGGCGGTTCCCCTACCTGAGCCCCGGCGACGTGATGGAGATCGAGGCCGACGGGCTCGGCCGCCAGCGCAGCAGCCTGCGGGCGGCCGCGTGAAGATCACGGCCGTCGACACGTACGACATCAGGTTTCCCACCTCGCGCGAGCTCGACGGCTCGGACGCGATGAACCCCGACCCGGACTACTCCGCGGCCTACGTCGTGCTGCGCACCGGCGGGGAGCTGGAGGGTCACGGCCTCACGTTCACCATCGGCCGGGGCAACGAGGTGTGCCGGGCCGCGATCGACGCGCTCGCCCCGATGGTGGTCGGGCAGGACACCGCCGACCTGGGGGAGTTCGCGCGCCGGCTCACCCACGACTCGCAGATCCGCTGGCTCGGCCCCGAGAAGGGCGTCATGCACCTGGCCGCGGCCGCGCTGATCAACGCGGCGTGGGACCTCGAGGCCCGGGCCGCCGGCAAGCCCGTATGGCGGTTCCTCGCCGACATGACCCCGCGGCAGATCGTGGACCTCGTCGACTGGCGCTACCTCAGCGACGCGCTCACCCCGGACGAGGCGCTGACGATGCTGGAGACCGCGCGCCCCGGCCGCGAGGAGCGGATCGCCTATCTCGAAGCGCGCGGCTATCCGGCGTACACAACGTCGCCCGGCTGGCTCGGCTACAGCGACGAGAAGCTCGTCCGGCTGGCGGAGGAGGCCGTCGCGGATGGCTACAGCCAGATCAAGCTCAAGGTCGGCGCCGATCTCGAGGATGACGTACGCCGCATGGCGCTGGCCCGGCGCACCGTCGGCGAGCGCATCCGGATCGCTGTCGACGCGAACCAGCGCTGGGACGTCGGCACCGCCCTGGAGTGGATGGCGGCGCTCGCGCCCTACGACCCGTGGTGGATCGAGGAGCCGACCAGCCCCGACGACATCCTCGGCCACGCCGCGATCCGCCGCGGCCTGGAGCCCGCCGGCATCAAGGTCGCCACCGGCGAGCACGTGCAGAACCGGATCGTCTTCAAGCAGCTGCTGCAGGCCGGCGCTGTCGACTTCGTGCAGATCGACTCGTGCCGGGTGGCCGGCGTCAACGAGAACATCGCGATCCTGCTGCTGGCCGCGAAGTTCGGCAAGCCGGTCTGCCCGCACGCCGGCGGGGTCGGGCTCTGCGAGCTGGTCCAGCACCTGTCGATGTTCGACTTCGTCGCCGTCACCGGGACCGTGCAGGACCGGGTCATCGAGTACGTCGACCACCTCCACGAGCACTTCGAGGACCCGGTCGTCATCTCCCGCGGGTCGTACCGGGCCCCGTCCGCGCCCGGCTTCTCCGCGAAGATGAAGCCCGCCACGCTGGCCGAGTTCTCCTATCCGGACGGCCCCGCGTGGGCCTGACCCCGGTCAGCCTCGACGGCGCACCGATAAAACCGGTCGAAGCGGACGACTACGACGGGCCGGTCGCCGCCCTGCGGCACCTGCTCGCCGCGGTCACCGGCCCGGTCGCGCCCGCCGACGCACCCCTGGCACTGGTCGCGGGCACGGTCGCCGGTGCTCCGGGCGCGCCCGGCACGGCCCGCTGCGCCGCCGTCGGGATCTCGCCGCTCTCCGGGGGCATCGCCGAGACGCGGGCGGAGGGCCCGTACGCCGCCGGGATGCGCGCCGCCGGCGTCACCGGTGTCGTGCTGCACGGCCGCGCCCCGGCGCCCGTGTGCGTGGTGATCTCCGGGGGCGAGGCGCGGATCGAACCGGCGGACGACCTGTGGGGGCTGCGCACCGGACCGGCCACGGATCGGCTGCTGCAACGGTACGGCGCGGAGGCCGCCGTCGCGGTCATCGGACCGGCGGGTGAGCGGCTGCACCCGTACGCGTCGATCGTGACCTGCCGTCATCACCCCCTGCCGCGGCTCGGCCTCGGCGCCGTCCTCGGCGGCAAGAACGTCAAGGCCGTCGTCTGCGTGGGCACGGAGCTGCCGCCGGTCGCGGATCCGGCGACCGTACGCCGCATCGCCCGCGACTACGCCGACGCGATCCGCACGGACGGGCTCTCCACGTGGCAGCGCGGCCTGCCCGGCTTCGGCGTGTGGACCGGCGAACCCGGCTACGCACCGGTCGACCGGTTCACCGACACCACCCGCCGCGGGGGAGTGGGCACCGTGCCGCCCGCGATCGCCGCCGGCGCCACGATCGCCGCCTGCCCGCACTGCCCGACCAACTGCATCAAGGTGTACGCGGGAGCGGGTGTCCACCAGGAGGCCCTGGCCATGCTCGGGCCGCACGACGGCAACCCCGACCCGTGGCCGCTGCTGGCGCACCACGAGCAGGAGGGCACCGACCCCGTCCAGGCGAGTGGCACCCTGACCGTGCGCGGCGTCGCCGTCCCGCCGTTCGACCCCCGGGTGCAGCCGAACCTGGGGCTCGCCTACGCGGCCGCCCCGATCGGCCCGCGCTACGACATCGTGGAGCACGACCTCGACTTCGACCCGG
>CAKUMG010000163.1 GCA_934667465.1 uncultured Actinoplanes sp.
CCAGGCGCGGGGCCGCGCGCGGTCCGACCAGGCGCGGGGCCGCGCGCGGTCCGACCGGGCGCACGGGCGTGTGGTGCGGCCACGAACGAGACGGTCAGTGGGCGCAACGGGCGCGGGCGCGGCGGTCAGGGGGCGGAGCGGGCGCGGTGGCGGCGGACGGCGTCGCGGTTGGCGCAGGTGGTGGAGCAGTAGCGGCGGCGGCCGGTGCGGGAGGTGTCGGCGAAGGTGTCCGTGCAGTCGTCGACGGCGCAGCGGTGGAGGGTGTGCATGCCGCGGGCGGCCAGGTGGAAGGCGGTGCCGACGGCGATCAGGGCGGTGAGGATCTCGCCGAGGGGGCGGCCGGCGTCGCGGTAGTGGAGGTGCCAGCCGCCGGCGTGGTCGGTGAGGCGGGGGTAGGCGGCCGCGGCGGCGAGCATGGCGTTGAGCAGGTCGGCCCGGCGCTGGGGGTCGGGGGCGTCGACGACGGATTCCCAGGCGTCGAGGGTGGCCGTCAGGGTGTGCAGGTCGTGGGCGGTGGCGGGTGATTCCAGGACCAGGCCGGCGGTGCGGCAGCGGTCGGTGAGCTCGGCGGGGGTGGCCGGGCGGCGGTTGGCCAGGGCGGCGGCGAGGTTGACGGCGTCGGCACCGCTGTAAGGGTTGAGGTGCACAAGACCATTACAGCACGCTGGCGGACATGAGCATCGATCGTGCGGCCCGGAGCAAGGGGCACTACCGGTGGGTGATCCTGGCGGTGGCGACGTTCACGCAGGCGGCGGCCGCGTTCTTCGTGCAGGGCCTCGGGGCGATCGGCGTGCCGTTGCAGCATGACCTGGGGATCGGCGCCGCCGAGCTGGGGCTGCTGGTGTCGGCCGCTCAGCTCGCCCCGCTGGCCGGGTTGCTGGTGGCGGGCGAGTTGCTGGACCGCTTCGACGAGCGCTGGGTGGTCGGGGCCGGCGCCGCCGTCGTGGGGGTGGCGCTGGTCGCGGGCGTGGTCGCGCCGGGCTACGCGGCGCTGCTGGCGGTGCTGGTCGTGGTGGGTGCCGGCTACAGCACCGTGCAGCCGGGCGGCAGCAAGTCGGTCGCGGCCTGGTTCGACGCCTCGCAGCGGGGTGCGGCGCTGGGAATCCGCCAGGCCGGTCTGCCGCTCGGGGCCGCGGTCGCCGCCGCCTCGTTGCCGGTGGTGACCGCCGCCCACGGCTGGCGGGCCGGGATGGCGCTCGGGGGCGTGGTCGCGCTCGCGGGGGCCGCGGCGTTCCTGGTGCTCTACCGGCGGCCCGCGGGACAGGGCGAGGTGGTCCGCGAGGTGGCCGGGCGGGGTGCGGTGCTGCGTGACCCCGTGCTGCGGACGGCGGTGGTCGCGGGGGTGGCGCTGGTGTCGGTGCACACCGGGATCGGGCTGTTCAGCGCGCTGCACCTGCACGAGTCCGCGGGCCTCTCCCCCGGCGCGGCCGCGCTCGTGCTGGTCGGCGTGCAGGTCGCGGGCGCCGCGGGGCGGGTCGGGCTCGCCGCGTGGAGCGACCGGGCCCGGTCGCGGCAGGTCGTGGTCACGGTCAGCCTGGTCGCCGTCGTGGCGGGGTTCGCGCTGCTGCTCACGCCGGCCGGCCGGTCGCCGGTGGCGGCGGGGATCCTGTTCGGGTGGCTCGGGTTCTTCGGGATCGGCTGGCTGGGGCCGTGGGTGGCGCTGGTCACCGAGGCGGCGCCGGCCGGGCGGACCGGGTTCGCGCTGGGGCTGGTCATGACGGTGAACCAGGTCGCGGTCGTCGCCGCCCCGCCGCTGCTGGGCCTGCTGCGCGACGCGACCGGCGGGTTCACCGCGGTCTGGGCGGTCCTCGCCGCGCTCACGGCCGCCGCAGCAGCCGCGGCGATCCGGGCACCAAAAGCGGCAACCGTTCAGAAACGGTCACCAAATCCGGACCGGGCCAGGGGGTGAGCGAGGCGGCGACGCGAGCGTGAGGAACGCCGGGCTCACCCGCGGGGCGTACGGCCGCAGTCGGAAGTAAGCGCGACCGACGGTCCGAAGCTCAAGTCCGGCACAAGAATGCCGATGGCAGAACGTGCGGAAGCAAACCGACCGGCTGGTCGTGGCATGGGTGCTCGCGGGGCTGACCTTCGCCGTCGCGTACCCCAGCATGTCCGACGGCACCCCGCTCGCCGCCCTCTGCTACAACGCGTTCAACCTGGGCACTGTCGCCGCGTTCGTGATCGGGATCCGGCGCAGCAGGCCCGCCGACCGGCTCGGCTGGTCGCTGTTCGCCGCGGCGGTGACGTGCCGGGTGACCGGCGACATCGTGTACGAGATCAACCGGCAGGTGCTGCACCAGCCGGCGTTCCCGTCGCCCGCCGACGTGTTCTATCTGGCGGCGATCCCGCTGCTGTTCGCCGGCACGCTGCGGCTGACGAGCGGGCAGGGACCGGCCGACCGGGGCGGGCTGCTCGACGCCGGCGTGATCACTACCGGTCTGGGGCTGGTGTGGTGGCTGTTCGTCATCGGGCCGATCGTGAACGACGAGGCGCTGCCGCTGCGGGAACGCCTGATCAGCTCCGCCTACCCGTTCACCGACCTGCTGCTGCTCTTCGTCGTGGCGCGGCTGCTGACCAGGGCGGGGCGGCCCGGCCGCAGCCTGGTGCTGCTCGCGATCGGCATGGCCGGCCTGCTGCTGGCCGACGTCGGCTACCAGCTGGCGGTCGCCACGGCGCCGCACCTGGAGGGCTTCGTCGCGGTCGGCTGGATCGCCGCGAACACGTTCTGGGGCGCCGCCGCGCTCGACAAGACCAAGACCAGCCCCGCCGCCGTACGCCGCGGCGCGCGCGAGATGGGCCGTACGCGTCTCGCCTTTCTCGCCGCAAGCACCCTGCTCGTCCCGGCCCTGCTGTTCGGGCAGGGGCCCGCGAGCGGGACCGGTGGCGTCGGCTGGCTGGCCGTGGCCGTCGGCGCGGTCCTGCTGTTCTCGCTCGTGATCGCGCGCATGTCCGGGTTCGTGTTCCAGGTGCAGCGGCAGGCGCGGCAGCTCGAGGATCTGGCGCTGCGTGACCCGCTGACCGGGCTGCCCAACCGCCGGGTGTTCGAGGAGCGCCTCGCCGCGGCCGTGACCGCCGGCAGCGGCCGCAGCCCGCAGGTGGCCGTGCTCGACCTCAACGGCTTCAAGGACGTCAACGACCGGCTCGGCCACACCGTCGGGGACCGGCTGCTGACCGCGGTCGCGGCCCGCCTGTCGGCGTCGGTGCGCGAGGGTGACCTGGTCGCGCGGCTCGGCGGCGACGAGTTCGCCGTGCTGCTCGCCGACGCGCACCGGACCGTGATGGACGAGGTCGCGGCGCGGCTCGGCACCGCCCTGCGCAAGCCGGTCGAGGCGGACGGGCACGAGCTGCTCGTCTCGGCCAGCATCGGCAGCGCCGACGGGACCGGGCTCACCGACCCGGGCGAGCTGCTGCGCCGCGCCGACCTGGCCATGTACGCCGCCAAGGAGACCGGCGGCGCCCGCCACCGCCGCTACACCCGCGACCTGGACAAGCGGGCCGGCGAGGAGGCGCAGCTCGGCGCGGAGCTGCGGACCGCGCTGGACACCGGCCAGTTCCAGGTCGTCTACCAGCCGATCGTGTCACTGCCCGACGCCCGCGTGGTGTCGGTGGAGGCGCTGGTCCGCTGGCACCACCCGGAGCGCGGGCCGGTCAGCCCGGTCGAGTTCATCCCGGTCGCCGAGCACAACGGGCTCATCGTCGAGCTGGGCGAGTGGATCCTGCGCACGGCGTGCGCGCAGGCCGTCGCGTGGCGCCGCGAGTACGGCGACGACGCGCCCGAGCGGATGTCCGTGAACGTGTCGGCGCGCCAGCTCGCCGAGCCGGGCTTCGCGGCGCTGGTCGCCGAGACCCTGGCGTGGACCGGGCTGGGCGCCCACCAGCTGACGATCGAGGTGACCGAGACGGCCGTGTTCGGCGGCGGCCAGACCGTGCAGACGGTGCAGGACCTGCACGAGCTCGGGATCAAGATCGCACTGGACGATTTCGGTACGGGGCATTCGTCGCTCGGCCTGCTGCAGACGGTCCCGGTCGACATCCTCAAGGTCGACAAGTCGTTCGTCGACACGATCACCATGGCGGGCCGGCACGCCGTCATCGCCACGGCACTGATCCAGGTCAGTACGGGTCTCGGCCTGGCCGCGGTCGCCGAGGGCGTGGAGACGGCCGAGCAGGCGGCGGAGCTGTACCGGCTCGGCTACCGGCTCGCGCAGGGCTACCACTTCGGCCGGCCCGTGCCGCAGCCCGACTTCCGGGCCGTTGCCCGGCCGGCGGTCGGTGCCTGACATGCGTACGGACAATCTCTGGCGCTGGTGGCTGGGCGCGGGATCGCTGGTCGTGGCGGGCTACTACCTCATTCCCCAGGACACGCTCGCCTCGAGCCTCACCTACGACGGGGTGGGCCTGCTCTCCAGCGTCCTGATCATCGTCGGCATCCGGCTGCACCGGCCGCCGCGCCCCGCGCTGTGGTACTGGTTCGCGGCCGGGCAGATCACCTGGGTGCTGGGCGATCTGACCTGGGAGTACCACCTCTACATCCGGCACGTGGAGCCGTACCCGTCGTTCGCCGACGTGTTCTATCTGAGCGCCTACCCGATGCTGGTCGCCGGCCTGCTGATCCTCACCCGCGGCCGGCCCGGCACCCGGCGCGACCTGGCGGCCCTGGTCGACGCGGCCATCGTGGCGACCGGGCTCGGGCTGGTCTTCTGGGTGTTCGTCATGCACCCGATCGCCGCGGACTCCACCGCCTCCGCGGTCGAGCGGGCCGTCGGCGTGGCCTATCCCGCCGCGGACGCCCTGCTGCTGGCGATGCTGGCCCGGTTCTACACCGGCGCCGGGCGCCGCTCGGTCAGCATCCGGCTGCTCGGCGCCGCCGCCGGCCTGCTGCTCGTGTCCGACGTCGGGTACACGCTGGTCGGGCTGTACTCCGACGCCTCGCGCAGCGTCCTCGACGCGGGCTGGCTGATGTCGTACGTGTGCTGGGCCGCGGCAGCCCTGCACCCGGCCATGCGTGATGCCGGCCGGGCCGACCACGAGCGGATCCGCGCCCGGGTCGGCCGCTCCCGGCTCGCCGTCCTGGCCGTGTGCTCGCTGCTGGCCCCGGCCCTGCTGTTCCTGCCCGGCGTCGGCGGCGACCCGGTCGACCGGCTCACCGTGGCGGCCGGGGCCGTGGTGCTGTTCCTGCTGGTCCTGGCGCGCATGGGCGGCTTCGTCGGCCAGGTGCAGCGGCAGGCCGACCAGCTCGAGACGCTCGCCATGGCCGACGACCTGACCGGGCTCGCCAACCGCCGCCGCTTCGAGGAGACCCTGGACGCGGCGGTGCTCGCCGGCCCGGTCGCCGTGGCGCTGCTCGACCTCAACGACTTCAAGGGCGTCAACGACCGGCTCGGGCACGCCGTCGGCGACCGCCTGCTGACCGTGGTGGCGTCGCGGCTGCGGCAGGTGCTGCCGCCGGACGTGCTGGTGGCCCGGATGGGCGGCGACGAGTTCGCGCTGCTGATGCCGGGTGCCGGCCCCGACGCGGCGGACGCGACGGTCGCCGTGCTCGCCGAGGTGCTGCGGGCGCCCGTCGTCACCGGCGAGCACGAGCTGCTGGTGGGCGCGTCGATCGGCGTGGCCGACGCGACGGGCACGGCCGACCCGTGGGAGATCCTGCGGCGCGCCGACGTCGCCATGTACGCCGCCAAGGAGGAGGGCGCGGGCCCCCGCCGCTACGTGCCGGCCCTGGACTCGCGCGCCGAGGAGCAGGCCCGCCTGGGTGCCGCGCTGCGCGCCGGGCTCGACACGGGTCAGTTCTTCCTGGTCTATCAGCCGATCGTGGCGCTGCCGGAGGGCCGTACGGTCGCCGTCGAGGCCCTCGTCCGCTGGCAGCACCCGGACCGGGGCCTGGTGCCGCCGGACCAGTTCATCCCGGCCGCGGAACGCAACGGGCTGATCGTGGAGCTCGGCGCCTGGGTCCTGCGCACGGCCTGCGAGCAGGCGATGGCATGGACGGCCCGGCTGGGCTCCGCCGCCCCGGAACGGATGTCGGTCAACGCGTCGCCACGCCAGCTGGCCGAGCCGGGCTTCGCCGCCATGGTCGCCGCGGTGCTGCACGAGACCGGGCTGCCGCCGCGGCGGCTCGCCATCGAGATCACCGAGACCGCGGTGTTCGGGGGCGGGCAGGCGGTGCAGGCCGTCGAGGATCTGCGCGCGCTCGGCGTACAAGTGGCGCTCGACGACTTCGGGACCGGGCACTCGTCGCTGACGCTGCTGCAGACGGTGCCGGTGGACATCCTGAAGGTGGACAAGTCCTTCGTGGACAACATCACGCGGGCGGGGCGGCATGCGGTGATCGCGACCGCGCTGATCCAGGTCAGCGACGGGCTCGGGCTGACCGCGGTGGCGGAGGGTGTGGAGACGGCGGAGCAGGCCGCGGAGCTGCACCGGCTCGGGTACCGGCTGGCGCAGGGGTATCACTTCGGGCGGCCGGTGCGGGATCCGCTCGCCGCGGCCGGCGAGGTTGTGCGCTCCTGACCGGCGGGCTCGGGCCGGTGCGCGGTTTTGCCGGGCGCGACAGGCTGCGGCTCTCGCGTCGACAAGGTGTGAGCTGAGGCACGTACGGCCGGGGGTTTGCTAAACGGAACAGCGATCCGTATCGTTGGGCCCGGCGGAACGCTGTTCCGCTTAACTCTCGAGACGGAGGTGCAGTGTGGTCAGCTTCGGGATCATGACAGCGCCGTCCCAGGTCGGCTATGACGAGATCGTGCGCGTGTGGCGCGAGGCGGACACCCTGCCGCAGATCGAGCACGCCTGGCTCTACGACCACCTGATGCCGATCGGCGGGGATCCGGCCGGACCCACGTACGAGGGCTGGTCGTTGCTCTCGGCCCTGGCGGCGCAGACCCGGCGGTTGCGGCTCGGCCTGCTGGTGACCAGCAACCGCTTCCGGCCGCCCGCAATGCTGGCGAAGATCGCAACGACTGTCGACGTGGTCGCCGGCGGGCGGCTCGACTTCGGGATCGGCGTCGGATCGCGGCCGGGGCACCCGCTCGCGCGGCGCGAGTACGCGGCGCACGGCCTGCCCTTCCACGAGACCGCCGACGCGATCGGCAGCCTCGCCGAGGCGCTCACCGTCATCCGGCGGCTGTGGACCGCGCCGGAACCGTTCGACTTCGACGGCAAGTATGTGCAGCTCACCGGCGCGTTCGGCAACCCGAAGCCGGTGCAGCACCCGCACCCGCCCATCATGATCGGCGGCCGCTCGGCCCCGGTGCTGCGGCTCGCCGCCGAGCACGCCGACCTGTGGAACATCGCCGGCGGCGACCTCGCGGACGCCGTCGGCCGGAGCGCCCTGCTCGACCGCTACTGCGCCGAACTGGGCCGCGACCCGGCCACCATCACCCGTTCCATCACCGTGCCGGTCTCCCCCGACCGGCCGGGCACCACCCGCGACGGGATCAGCGCGGCGGTCGACGCCGGCTTCCGGCACATCGTGCTGATCCTGCAGCCGCCCTACCCGTACAGCCTCGGCGAAGCCCTCAAGGACATCCTGTGAGCAATCCCATCATCTCCGTCAAGCCGATCACCCTGCCCGCGCCCGAGCGCGGCACCGACCTGCAGGTCCGCGTGTCGGCGCCGGTGAGCGGCACCGCCCTGCCCGTCATCGTGTTCTCGCACGGCTTCGGGCAGTCCCTCGACGCGTACGCCCCGCTGGCCGACCACTGGGCCGCCAACGGCTTCGTGGTCGTCCAGCCCACCCACCTCGACTCGCGCACCCTGGGCCTGCCCGCCGACGATCCCCGTACGCCCGGGATCTGGCGCATCCGCATCGCCGACCTGGTCCGCGTCCTCGACGAGCTGGGCACGCTCGAAGCCGCCGTCCCCGGCCTCACCGGGCGCGTCGACCGCGACCGCATCACCGTCGCCGGCCACTCCTGGGGCGCGCAGACCGCGAGCGCGCTGCTCGGCTCGCGGGCCCTGGGCGAGGACTTCACCGACCCCCGGGCGACCAACGGCGTGCTGCTCGCCCTGACCGGCACGGGCGGCGCCGACCTGTCCCCGTTCGCGGCCGAGCACTTCCCGTTCATGACGCCGGACTTCACCGGGATGCGCGCGCCGGCCCTGATCGTCGCGGGCGACCACGACCAGTCCGCGCTGACCGTCCGCGGGCCGGACTGGTTCACTGACGCGTACCACCTCGGCCCCGCGCCGAAGAGCCTGCTCACGCTGTTCGACGCGGAGCACTCGCTCGGCGGCATCGTCGGCTTCCACCACACGGAGACGACCGACGAGAGCCCGGAGCGCGTCGCGCTCGTTCAGCGATTGAGCACCGCCTATCTGCGGGGAACCCTTGACGCCGAGACGCCGGGGTCGCTGGGCAAGCTCGAGTCGAAGTAGATCTCGCTCACGGTTTGCGGGCCACGCCACAGAACTGGTTCACGTCGGCGTGGCCCGTCTCCGCATCCGGCCGCCACCGGTTGCACGGCACGACTCCCGGCTCCAGCAACTCGAGCCCGTCGAAATAACGCGTGATCTCGGCCGCACTCCGATACTTGATCTTCGGAGTCCCGTGCGCGTTCCAATACGCCACGACGTCGTCGGCCTCCTCGGTGTTGATGTCCCGGCACGCATGGGCAACGACGAGATAACTGCCCGGCGGTACGGCGGCCACGAGCTCACCGATGATCTCCCGCGCCCGAGCGTCGTCGCGCACGAAATGCACGATCCCCAGCAGCGTGATCGCCACGGGCTCGCTGAAGTCGAGCGCCGCGTTCTTGAGGATCCCGGCCGGATTGTTCAGATCCCCCTCCACGTACGCGGCATTCGGCGCGCCGCCGAGCAACCGCGTCCCCATCTCGAGCACCAGCGGATCGCTGTCTACATAGGTCACGCGCGCCCCGGGCGCCACCTGATGCGTGTTCTCCGCCGTCGGCAACCCGGCCCCGATGTCAAGGATCTGCCGGATGCCGCGCTCCTCCACGAGAAACCGCACCATCCGGCGCAGAAACCGGCGATCCTCCCGCGCCAGCGCCACAATGGACGGCAAGCGCCGCGCGATCTCGTCCCCGGCAGCGCGATCGACCTCGTAGTTGTCGGTGCCGCCGAGCCAGTAGTTCCACAGTCGAGCCGAGTGCGGAATTTCGCTCATGCCCCATGCTAATCCCGTGATCGGCCC